>JABIQT010000459.1 GCA_018667995.1 Candidatus Latescibacterota bacterium | reverse complement strand
GCGAATGCTGCGAGGAGCAGATACACAGTTTCGTATCTATGCCAAGCACGCATGGAGCCGTCCCAACCAAAACTCATAATCCTGTAGATGACTTTCTTGATCTTGGATTTCGCCTGGTCACGAAGTGTGGCCATATCTGGAATCAAACCGATGTACCAGAATACCAGAGAAATCGTGAAATAGGTGCTAATCGCAAAAAAGTCCCATACCAGCGGCGAACGGAAATTCACCCACAATGGACCCCGAAAATTGGGATAGGGTGCCATCCAGAAAAACATCCATGGTCGCCCCATATGTATAATGGGATAGATTCCTGCACAGACAACCGCGAACAGCGTCATGGCCTCCGCGGAGCGGTTAATCGATGTACGCCACTTCTGTCGAAGCAGGAACAGGATAGCCGAGATCAATGTTCCAGCATGTCCTATCCCGATCCAGAAGACGAAGTTGGTGATATCAAATCCCCAACCCACTGTCTTGTTGAGCCCCCAGGTTCCGATACCGACCTTCACCTGGTAGGTTACTGCAACGACTCCGACCATCATCACTGCGAAAGATATAAGAAATGTAATCCACCACAGGCTTGTGGGTCGTGTTTCCAGTGGCTCGATGACATCGGCAGTCACATCACTAAGTGACTTGTTGCCGCCGATGAGCGGCCGCCTGAGTGTTGACATTATCGATGACATACGATCCCTTTCCCTAAGATTCCAGGGTTTACGAGTGCGCCGACTCTTCGTCCTCACGATGACGGACTTTTGTCAAGTAGCCTACAGTCGGTCGATAGTTCATCTCTTCAAGCATTCTGTAATGCCGTGGTTTCGCAATCAGGCGAGATACACGGCTGTCTGCGTCATTCATATCGCCAAATACGATAGCATCTGCGGGACATGACTGCTGGCAGGCCGTAAGTATGTCGCCATCAGCGATGGGTCTGTCCTCTTGTTTTGCCTCAGAGCGCGCTTCCTGAACCCTCTGCACGCAGAGCGAGCACTTCTCCATAACACCACGCGTTCTGGCAGTTATGTCCGGATTGAGTACCAGATGCTCCATCGAATTCTCTGTCCAATAATCAAACCAGTTGAATCGCCTGACTTTGTAAGGACAGTTATTGGCGCAGTATCTTGTTCCCACACAACGATTGTAGATCTGTTGGTTGACTCCTTCATCACTATGAACTGTGGCCAGCACAGGGCACACCGCCTCGCAGGGCGCATGGTCACAGTGTTGGCACATGACAGGCTGGAACATCACATCCACATCTTCATCCGAGCCGGAATAGTAGCGGTCGATCCTGATCCAGCTCATCTCCCGACGACGGTAGACCTCATCTCGGCCGACCACTGGTACGTTGTTCTCGGCTTGGCAAGCCACTGAGCATGCAGAGCACCCCGTGCAGCGATTTAGATCAATTGCCAGTCCCCAGTGATGCCCCGTGTAGGGATAGTCGTCGGCCCACAGCTGCAATACCTCGTGCTCGGCATGGTTACCGGAGGCCTGGTCGTTTGTATACGCGGCCAGAGTTGTATCCCGTACCATGTTGCGACGCTCTCCTCCAAGGTGTTCAGGAACGGTTATGGTATGGTGGGTCTGGGTCAGCGCCAGATTGGAGTGCCCTTCCACAGCACTGATCGTAACAGCAGCGGTCAAAAGATTCCCACTAGCCTGCTGCGAGGCAAATCCAAAGCTGTTCTCACCCACAGTACCGCCTTCGGCAACCGTATCCTCTCGTTCAAACCAATCCGGTCCGGTATTTGAGAATCGATCAGTACCTGCGCGTCCGTAGCCTAAGGCTATAGATAGGACCTGAGGATGCTGTCCCATCTGAATTTGGATCGGCAATTCAATATCTGCACCGTCGCCGCTCACCCGGACGTGATCACCCTCCTCAAGACCTAATCCTGCTGCCGCCGATGGTGCCAGGGCAACATAGTTATCCCAAACGACCTTGCTTATCGGATCGGGCAGTTCCTGCAGCCACGGATTGTGGGCATGCCGACCGTCGCGCTGACCGATCTTCTCATAGAGTACAAGAGTAAACCGATCTCCTGTAGCAGCTGTAGTTACGGATTCGGGCCAGTCTCCGCCAGTTCGGTAACCAGCGCTTCGTTGATCTACATTCTCTAGTGCAACGAAGCCGTCATGAACAGCTTGATCCCAGAACGCATCGAAGTCTCTGACGACGCTTTGGCGAGGGAAGATGTTTTGGCGCCAGTGATTCTGTACCAGTGCCAAATCATCTTGCGGTGCACCGGAGTTCCAGCTGACCAGACACTCCCTTAGTGATCGGGTATCTCCCAGAGGCCGGATAGTCGGTTGAGAAACGCTGAGCACGCCGCTAACAGGCTCTGCATCGTTCCAGGCCTCCAAAGGATGATGCACCGGGCACACGTAACCAGCCAGTTGTGCCGTTTCATCATCGTGGTCTGTGAATGATATGGATAGTGGCACATTGCCCATCAGCTGTGAAAACTCGTCAGCGTTGGCCATACTGTAAGCTGGATTCGTATCCGCTATTATCAGAGCCTTCACACGACCATTTCGCATGTCATCCAACAACCCTTCAACTGCGCCATCATCGCTCTGCCACTGGTTGGAGACCGTAACAGTATCTACGGTATTGCCGTAGTTCCCAAGTATCTGATTGATGGTATTCACGACACATTGCGTGGCCGTGTCGTTAATTCCACAAACTACGATGCTCTCTCCACGGGCCTCCCAAAGTCGATTCGCCACATCATCTAAAATGTCGGATCCAACTCCGGTGGTACCAGATAATGCCGTTAACTGGGGAACGTTTTGCTCAGCCCGATTTGACAGCCTCTCTGCAAGTTGACGCAGGATCGTAATGGACTCGCCAGTTGCAATGGGTACTCGCCGATCCGCATTGGATCCGGACAAAGACATTCTACCTTCGAATTGCACGTGATGAGAGAGCTTCGGACTTTCTCCCTCAAGTGTTCTTCCAGCCACGTATCCCTTGGTAAACTCTACCGGCGACAACCAGGTACCCAGAAAATCTGCCTCAACGGAAACAATGACTGATGCTTCGTTGAACTTGTAATGGGGCAGAATACGGACGCCGTGAGTTATCTCGTGGGCGTCCCGAATCGCTGAGTACGAGACCGCATCGTATACTACGTGGCGACCACCATCGTATCCTGATAGGAAGTCGTCTATAGCAGCTTGCGTGGAGGGACTTGTTATGGTACCAGTTAATATATAGACACCGTCCCGATTATCCGAAAGTCCAACTCTTATCTGGTCATCAACCACCGTCCAGTTGCTCGGAGCACCATTGATTCGTGGTTGCCGCAGACGGTGTGAGTCGTAAAGACCGAGTACGGTGGCTTGGCCTACAGCACAGAGCCCGCCCATGGAGACAGGGTGTTGGGGGTTCCCTTCGATTTTAACGGGCCTTCCGTCTCGATTCTTAGTGAGGATTCCGCATCCTGCCTGGCATCCGCCACAGGTGGAGGCATACCAGTAGGACTTCCCTGGCATCATGTTCTCTTCCTGCACCAGCATGGGAATCGCCTTCTCGACCGGTTCCCGAGCGCAAGACGCTAGTATGGTGCCCGCGGCTGTAAAACCAGCCGCTTTGAGAAACGAGCGTCTGGAGAACTTGGATGCATCATCATCCAACTTACCAGATAGGGGGACGGGGAATTCCTTTTGCGCCTCGCTCTCCCAGGCCGCAGTTAGGTCGCGCTCCTCGGTGCCCTTCCAGTAACGTTTCTGTTTATCCCGTGGCATAATCTCTATCCGTTCTTATATGGTCCGCAGGTCCCGACTAATCGGGTCTAGTAATGGCAGACTGCACAACTTAAAGAGGCGTACTTACCTTGAAAATCAGGATTGTCGCCGCTGTTCACGTCGCGGTGGCACTCTATGCACCAACCCATCGACAGATCCGACTCCTGTGAAACGGTTTCCATGGTCTCCACTGCGCCATGGCAGGTCTGACAGGCAACATCAGCAATAACATGCCTGCTGTGATCAAAAAAGACGAAGTCGGGCAGATCATGGACACGCAGCCACTCGAGGTTGTTACCAGTTGTATCAGCATAGGCAAGAGACTCCGTACTGTAACCCACCGCATCATAGAGCTTCTTGATTTCAGGCGATACGACTAGTTGGAGATCTCGTTTCTCCTCGGCCGCATTCAATTCCTCGATCTTGGTCTGCTCCCAGCTCGCCATCACGAATTTGTGACAGTTCATACACGTATTTGCCGCAGGTATTCCGGCCCGTGGGCTCTTCTCGGCCCCGAAATGGCAATAGAGACAGTCAATGGCCAGATCACCAGAGTGTACACGATGCGAAAAAGCCAACGGTTGTTGCGGCGCAAATCCTTGATTCGACCCAGGCACGTTAAGGTTTACGTTACGACCGTAAATCAAGCCTCCGCCGATCAATGTCAGACATATCAGAATTGATACATTCCAGCGTATCATGATATTAGTGTCCCCGGTAAATGTGTCAGCACGGGATCTCCGCGTTTTTCCTGGCGTAATACCACCAGTTTACGATTAGGCAACTGAGATAGTAAATGGCAAATCCGTACAGTGCGTTCTCGGGTGTACCCAGTTGAATCTGGCTACCGAATACGCGTGGAATAATGAAAGCTCCATACGCCGCGACTGCGGATGTCCACCCAAGAACGGGACCGGCCATTCTTGACTCAAAGATGAATGGAATCATTCGGAACGTAGAGCCGTTCCCGATTCCGGTTGTAATAAATAGGAGCAGGAAGAGCAGCAGAAACGGGATGAAGTAGGTCTCCGGCGTGGCAGACGAACCAGCAAGCTTCACGTAGTACGCGACACCCAGGGCGGCGCCGATCATTAATACCGTATCCCATTGCGTCACACGAGCTCCCCCCATCTTATCTGAAAGCCAGCCACCTACAGGCCTGATAATGGATCCGACAAGAGGTCCTAACCATGCATAGGTCAGAGGATTTGGGGCGTTGGGATTGAGCGAACCATCTGGCAAGGATCCGAATACGTCCTGGATCAGCTTAGGGAAAGCTGCAGAGTATCCAATGAAAGATCCGAAGGTCATGGTATAGAGCCAAGTCATAATCCAGTTGTGTTTCTTAGTGAAAATCTCGAACTGGCCGGACAGATTTTCGCGAACCATGGCCGGGGTCATAAACCGCATCAGGACTAGCGTCAAAGCGATTGTGATGGGCAGCACGATCCACATATTTACGGCCAAACCGAGCAGTAGGTAGAGACCAATTCCTCCGGCGACAAATCCGAGAACCAGCAACCAGAGCATACTGCCGATAGCCTTTGGCGCAGATCCGATATTATGTATGGGAAGATTGTCCATCCCAAACCATGCAACGACAGCAAGCACTCCAAGAATTGGCGCCCAGACCAGGCCGCAATTCTGAATCCACCTGCTCCCTCCCCCCAGTGCCTCGGGCAGATCCAGACTTCCTCCGCCGATGGCGCCAAAGAGGCCAAAGGTCATAACGAAAGGCAGTAACACCTGCATCACGCTCACACCTACGTTGCCCAGCCCGGCATTCAGACCAAGCGATAGACCCTGGATTTTCTTGGGAAAGAAGAAACTGATATTTGACATGGAAGATGCGAATGCGCCACCTCCCAATCCTGATAGCGCTGCGAGTATAGCGAATGTCGTATACGGCGTATCGATATCCTGCAGTGCAATTCCAACGCCCAGGGCGGGGAACATCAACAGCAGGGTAGTGACCGCGATTACATTGCGACCACCGGAGAGAGCTATGAAGAATGAATTGGGTATTCTGAGCGTGGCACCG
>JABIQT010000951.1 GCA_018667995.1 Candidatus Latescibacterota bacterium | reverse complement strand
GGCAGTCCCCTGTCCGCAAGGTAGTGGTAAAGGTGCGCGTATGACCCCGTGGCCGCTGGATTCATTTAGGGAAGTCTCACCATCTGTGAAAGGTATTCAATCATCATGACGACTGCTTCCTGCAAACCGCTCAGGCCAACTGGGAACGACTTGGGATCAAAGGCGCCCGCGGCATATGCCGATGCCGATCTGTTCCCATTTACGCAGAGCTGGATCGCTCCCGATCAACGGCCGGACGAAGGCGGGCTGGTCTACGTCGCTCATTCCGACGACGAGCTATGTCTGTATGCCTGTCTCCGGGATCATTCGATCTACACGACAGCCACGAAGGACAACCAGCCATTATTCCAGTTAGGGGACGTAGCGGAATTCTTCATCAAACCAGGATTGGAGCGTGAGGATTACTGGGAGGTCCATCTCTCACCCAACGATTTGATCATGGATCTGCACTTCCCAACCCGGGGGGCAATTGCCGCGGGGGAGACCACATGGGAGAAAGTTGTGGCAGCGGAAAGTCACAGCAAAAAAGAGGTATTCACATCGCCGGAGGAAGGATACTGGACTGCTGAACTACGCGTGCCCTGGAAGACTTTTGGGTATGAAGCAATGCCCGGCAAGGATGAGACCTGGCAGTTTGCCGTATCCCGCTACAACTATACCGGTGATCTCGATCATGTGGAGCATTCATCCATAGCACCGCTGACAGAGCTCAATTTTCACCAGTATGAGCACTATATCGACCTGGGTTTTGAGTAGCGTCGTTTCTTCGAGGTCCAGATGACCGCGGCGCACTTGTCAGAATGTGGATTCTCATAGTATTCAAGGGGAGCGTTCTCATGATAGGAGATGAACCGGGAGCGGACGTTCAGCTCAGGGCCTGATCCAGATCCCCCAGAATGTCTTCGATGTCTTCCAGGCCGACGGACATCCGTACCCGCGCGCCACCGCCCTGTCGCGTAACGAGAGACCCCGTGTCCCCAAGGCTGACCCACGGCCGGCAGAGCTCAACGCTTTCCATGAATCGATCTACGACGGACAGTTCAGTCGCCTCGAAACTTATCATCCCACCGAAGCCACGCCACTGCGCACTGGCGATCTCGTGTCCATGAGCAGATGTCAAACCTGGGTAGAAGACGGCCCGCACGTTTGGATGGGAAGCCAGGAATTCGGCCACAGCCTGGGCATTGCTGCAGTGGCGGTCCATGCGCATAGGTAGTGTCTTGATGCCTCGTAGCAGTAGAAATGCGTTCATGGGATTCAGAATACCGCCGTACACATTCCGGGTCTGCACGATCTTCTCACCCAGATCTTCATCATTGGTTGTAATGACACCCGCAAGTGAATCACCGTGGCCAGACAGGTATTTTGTAGCACTGTGTAGAACCACATCTGCCCCACATTCCAGAGGTCGGAAAAGATATGGCGTCAAGTAGGTATTGTCGATAACAACCCGAGCACCTGCGGCATGGGCCATTTCAATGACAGCGGGCGTATCAATGGTGTCGAGAGACGGATTAGCAAGGGGTTCGAAGTATACCACATCGGTCTTCTCTGCCAGCGCGGCTTCGATCTGTCTCGTGTCGCGCATATCTATCGCTTGTGACGCTATTCCCAGGCCTCGAAGCTCCTCTGTTATGAAGTGCGTCGCCCAGTAATACATAGTGTGGTGACAGATCACTCTACCGCCGGAGCGAACGAGTGACATCAGTGTTTGACTGACGGCCGCCATGCCACAGCCCGTGGATATGCTACACTTGCCTCCTTCCAGCGTCCTAATCTTCTCTTCGAAGGCGGCAAGTGTGGGATTGGTGCCCCGCAGATAGTCCTCACCCACGGTAGAAGCCTGATGAATAGGCGTTGCGGAACACTCGTGTGATTCGCCCGCATGAATGGAATCTGTGTGAAAGCCTTGTTTGCGCGACATATTAAACCCTAATGAAAATTGGATCTCCGGAATCCAGGTGTTCGGTCCGATCGCAGTGCACTGATCTGGCGCCGGCTGGTTTCTCAGGTTCCAATCGTTAAAACCTGCAAGGCATCCCTATCCGGAATCGCCTGCTGCCGGCTGGTAATTCTCTACAGTAGATAAGGGAACTATTCGCTATCAGTGGAGCGACTGCGTTAGACAAGCTAATGGAAAGACGTCGGACCACGCCTGTCCTGGCGTCCTCCTCCATCACCCGGTCGTGAGCGACCTATCACAATGCCGTTGAGACATCCCATCTGCTCAACCGATGACGATGGCGACACCTTCAGACACCGACTCATGGACCTCTTCAGCCTTCGGGGAGGTGTCAAGTGACCTCGTCTTCTACCATTCGGCTGAAGTCCGGCGTGCGTTTGCGTTTACCAGTAATTTTGAAATCCAGAGAATCGACATTTAGCGCACGCAAGATGCTCTCCTCAAGAACCGTATAATCGCTGTCCGGACGATTGAACTTCATGGGCTCCAACAGTGACACGACCTTGTTATTCATAAATCGGATCTGGCCGGAGGGATTCTGTGACGCGGCGTGGAGCATAAACGGGTGGAGTATGATGACATCCCCGGTGCCAGCCGTTACCTCTCGGAAATCCTTGCACTCGTGAATGAACTTCCCCCAACCCCTTGTATGCCTCAGTCCCTCAGGATGGG
>JABIQT010000512.1 GCA_018667995.1 Candidatus Latescibacterota bacterium | reverse complement strand
TTGGACTCACCGGCAACCAGTCTGTTGGAGATGTGATGCAGGGATTCTATGCGCAAACAGGTTACGACGTGCTGGCGCGTACGAGTTTCAATGAAGTAACACTGATGCCATATATACGTTACGAAAGATATAACACCCAAAGTTCGGTTCCGATTGGTTTCTCCAGTAATCCGTCCAAGGACATCAAATCTATCACCGCAGGTCTTTCGTTCTATCCGGAGAGTCGTATTGTCTTCAAAGCCGATTTCAAACGTATTAGCAACGAAGCCAAAACGGGCATCAATCAGGTTAACGGCGCGCTGGGATACATATTCTGATGTCAAGAAACGTGATGCCTGTCACTTACCCCGCTACCATGCTACTCCTTCTTACGATGTGTGTGCCAGACTACTGTCATGCTGAGGTGGAGGAGTCGGTTCGTTTGGAGCGGCGTCTCGGCGTAATGGGTACAACCCTAGTTATCACCGTAGATGCTGTAGACAGAGCAACTGCCTTAGCCGCCAGCGAAAGAGCGCTTAGCGCCTTGGAGACTACCGAGCATCGCCTCTCTACCTGGAAGACAGGTACGGAACTCGGCCGGCTGAATCACAACGATCGCGGAAGACCGTTTGATCTCTCGGATAAGCTTGCGAAGGAATTGCACGCAGTCAGGCATTGGTGGCGTGAGACAGACGGAGCATTCGATCCCGCCATTGGAGCGCTCGTCTCAGCCTGGGGCTTAAGAACTGGAGGGCGTCGTCCTGTCAAAAGTGAGATTCAAAAGGCTTTGGAGTCATGCGGCATGCTCTATATGGACTTCAACGGCCGCACCGCATCGAGGTTACGCTCTGGGTTGCAGATAGAGGAAGGCGGATTCGGCAAGGGCGCCGGGATTGATTCTGCCATGGAGGCCGTCCGTGGAGAAGGCGTATTTGCTGCTTCCATCGATCTGGGAGGGCAGATTGCCGTTCAAAGTTCCAGGAAACCGATGGAAATCGGCCTTGCTGATCCTCGACGGCGAGATAGCATGGTTATCAAACTCTCTATCAATGAGGGTTCTCTGGCCACCTCCGGGAATAGTGAGAGAGGCATAGAAGTTGACGGGGTCTCATATAGCCATATTCTTGATCCCAGAAGCGGTTTTCCGGCACCCGATTTCGGTACCATTACGGTATTTGCAGATGACAGCCTGACGGCTGACTGCCTCTCTACAGGCCTTTTCGTCATGGGCCCGGAATCAGCAATAGAATGGGTGTCGTGCCGCAGTGGCATTGAAGCAGTGGTACTTCAAACATCCAAAGAGGGAATTCGTGCCCGCATTACGAGTGGGCTTGCGGACCAAATATTGGATGTATACGAGAGCGTAAATGTAGAGATCATTCCGTCACGGGAGTCCAGATAATGGCGTGGAAGTCCTGCCTGGTACGTGCTGCACTTTTATTGCTTTTCGGATGTCTCTTGAGCACGCCAACATCAGTGTCTGCCAAGGTTTTCATTACGGTAGATGAGGCTTTAAGACTGGCATTTCCAGATTGCGCCGTCGAACGAACTACCATATATCTGACGCAACAACAAATCACAGATGCCGCCGGACTGTCAAATTCGGAGATAACCAGCGCCATCGTGCACCCGTACGTAGCCAAAAAAGATGGAAGTGTCATAGGGACGGCATATTTCGATGCCCACATTGTCCGTACGCTTCCCGAAACGATCATGGTTGTTGTAAATTCCAAGGATCGTGTCAAAAGAATCGAACTTCTTTCGTTCAATGAGCCAACGGACTACATCCCAAAGGATGTGTGGTATCAACAGTTCGTTGATCAGCATCTGCATGAGGCACTCGTTCTTAAACGTGATATTCGTCAAATGGCCGGCGCCACACTCACTGCCCGTGTCACCACCGATGCCGTTCGGCGTGTGCTCGCAGTGCACCAGATATTGAAGGATGGCATCGGTAAATGAATCGCTCTGAGGCCTGGTTCGTCCACGGCGCCACGATACTGGTAGGCGTCACTGGTATAGTATACGCGGCAATGCGGTATCTCATGCTGCCGGTCGATCGATTTTCCGTGGTGAATCATCCGTGGCAGCCGGACACCCAGCATCTCCACGTCCTGGCGGCTCCACTCATGATCTTTGCCGTGGGGATGATTTGGAATAGACATGTCTCTATCCACCGTAATTCGGGCACAAAAACAGGTCGCCGGAGTGGGCTCAGTATGATTATGACCCTGGTACCCATGATAGGCTCCGGGTACATGATTCAGGTTACCGTTACCGAGCAGTGGCGCACAATATGGATCGTGGTCCACTGTGTAACGTCTGGTCTTTGGATTGCCGGATACGTAATTCATCAAATCGTATCACTGAAGAAACGTCGCGAAAGAAGCCTATTGCCGATCCTGGGCGATTCAATGCTCGAGAATTTACCCTCACCGGAATCCTCCAAACATGTGCTCACTTGACTCACTTCTACCGGGCGATAAGGCCGTAATCAGTAGCATTAGTGGTAAGACCAACGAAGAAGCACATCTTATGGAGATGGGCTTGCTCGTGGGAACTCAGGTTGAGTTCATAAAAACGGCCCCGCTGGGGGACCCCATCGAGCTCCGAGTGCGAGGCTACCACCTTTCAATTCGCCGATCGGAAGCCCACGCCATTCTAGTTGATAAGATATAAGAGAACCGACCGGTCCATGTCAAAGACAGCGCCCACTATAGATATTCCGCCCAATCAGCTCGCCCCCGCTGACGTAGCTCTTATTGGGAATCCGAACACAGGCAAGACTTCGATTTTCAACGCGCTTACCGGTCTTCGCCAGAAGATTGGAAACTACCCCGGCGTCACGGTGGAGCGTAAGTCAGGAATCATGGACGGCCCTGAAGGCGCCGTGGCTACTCTTCATGATCTGCCGGGACTGTACAGCCTCAATCCTAAATCACTTGACGAAAAAATAGCCCGGGATGTTTTGCTGGGTGAATCACACGAAGACGGCAATATCAAGCTCGTCGTCGTTGTAGTGGACGCCGCTAATCTGAGCAGGAACCTATACCTGGTCTCACAGGTAATAGACCTTGATATATCCGTTATTGTCGCACTGAACATGATGGACAGCGCCGAGAACGCGGGTGTTCATATCGACGTTCAGGCGCTTTCAAAACGGCTTTCTGTCCCCGTAGTACCCATCGTTGCCACACGCGAAACGGGCATCGATCTCTTGCGAAAAGAAATCTTCGCGGCCATCAAGAACCCGTCGCCAGAGCTTCCAGATGGCATACTATCGCTGGATGATACAATAAGCACATCCATTGCTCCGGTATCCGATTGGCTGATAGAGCACACTGAGCTTTCATCTTCCGCGCGAATCGCGGAAGCGCTGAGGATCATATCCAGCGATATCTCTGCAGACGTGTGGCGGCAGATCGATGGACCTCCTGACTGCCTTGCTCACTTCAATGAATTCGTAGCCGACGCAAGAGCACAGTTGGAGGAGCGCGATATCTCCTGGCGAATGCTCGAGGCCACGCTACGCTATAGACAAATCGATGAGATCTACGCAGACACGGTGCGTGAAGTACGCCCAGAAATAGATAGTATCAGCGTACGCCTAGACATGGTCCTTACTCATAGGTTCGCCGGGCCCATCATCGTGGTAGTGCTTTTTGCTCTGATCTTCCAGACGGTCTTTTCCTGGGCAGAATGGCCTATGGACCTCATTGAATCTGCTGTCGCTAGTGCTGGTGCAGCAGCTGCCACTCAAATGCCGGAAGGCATGATTCGGAACTTGACCGTTGACGGTATTATTGCCGGTGTCGGTGCCGTTCTCGTGTTTCTGCCGCAGATACTGTTCCTGTTCTTCTTCCTGGCCTTGCTTGAAGATACCGGTTATATGGCACGAGTTGCCTTCTTGATGGACAGGCTCATGAAGAGCCTCGGACTATCCGGTCGATCCGTTATACCACTGCTTTCGTCCTTCGCGTGCGCCATTCCCGGCATCATGGCAACACGTACCATTTCCAGCGCTCGTGACAGACTCATCACCATCATGATTGCACCATTGATGAGTTGCAGCGCGAGATTGCCCGTCTATGTACTCATGATCGGGGCATTCGTGCCGAACGAACCCGTCCTAGTGATCTTCTCACTGCCAGGCGTGACCCTCTTGACCATGTATCTGCTGGGTATCTGCGCAGCCATTGCGGCAGCTCTCGTATTCAAGCGCGTTTTAAAACAATCGGACACGCCCACCTCGTTTATTATGGAATTGCCACCATATCGGCGTCCATCGATTCGATGGGTGCTCATGCAGATGTACGAGCGAGCTAGAATCTTCATAACAGACGCTGGCCAGATCATCTTAGCCATCTCCATCGTGCTTTGGTTTCTGGCTTCCTATCCACAGGCCGACAGTACTGACAATCTCACGCCGCGTGAGCGCATATCCGAAAGTTATGCCGGGCAACTGGGACACGCCATTGAGCCTGCAATCAAACCTTTGGGGTTTGATTGGAAACTGGGTATCGGACTGATCACCTCATTTGCTGCACGCGAAGTTCTGGTTAGCACAATGGCTACGATCTACAATGTGGAGGAGGCCAGTGAGACCTCCGTCGATCTGAGGACAGCGCTTCGAAACGAAACGGACCCGGTGACAGGTGAGCGTGTTTACACCCCTCTCGTGGCAGTGTCACTTATGGTGTTCTTTGTTCTCGCCTGTCAGTGTATGGCCACCGTGGCCATAGTTAAGCGCGAAACAAACAGTTGGCTCTGGCCAACTATAATGGTCTCCTATATGACCGGATTAGCGTACCTAGCATCGCTGATTGTCTATCAGACCGGGATCGGACTTGGATTGGGGTAGGCTATGGATATACAAGACTACATGGGTTACGCCGTTGTCACGGGTGCGGCCCTGTTCGTCGTGCGGAGCTTAATTCGCCAGTTCTCAACACGGGAGAAAGAAGGGTGCCCCGGATGCTCCCATTGCGGATCACAAGAGACAAGCTCGCAGTCACTCGTTTCCTTAGAAAACGATATCAATCCTGACGTCCAAACTGGTAGAACTGCTGGCAATAGAGAAACGTAACAATACACGGGCGTCCTTAGGGCAGGGCGAACAAAATATCGGTCGACCTGGCCAAGAGTATACAGAAAGGATCGAAGGTTCATGTCCATCGTTCAGACAATCCGAAACCGGCGCAGTGTTTATGATTTCAACCCGGAGTCATTGACCAATGAAACCGTCGCGGCTATCCTTGAATGTGCCGTCTGGGCACCTAATCACAAAAGTACTGAACCGTGGCGCTTCCTAGTGGTAAATGGCAACACAAAGAAGAAACTTGCTGATGTCTACCGGAAAATTCAGGTAGGCAAAACCAAGTCCGATGATCCTGCCGTTCTGGAAATTGCCAGTCGAAAGGGTTACGAAAAACTTGTGTCCAAACCCACCATTATCGGGATTACATGCCTCAAGAGTGACGATGCGTTCAGGGCGCGGGAGGATTACGCCTCCGTCTCCTGTGCAATTCACAATATTACGCTCGCGGCTTGGGAACAAGGCATCGGTATGCAATGGAGCACCAGCGCTCTTACTACCCATCCCGAGGCGACGAATATCCTGAAGGTGGACACGGCGAAAGAGGAAATCGTCGGATTCCTCTATGCCGGATATCCAGCTGAAGTACCAGATCAGACTCGGATTCCGGCTTCAAAATTGACCACCTGGTTCGAATAGGTGTACTTCAATAAGCTATTCTATCCAGTTCTTCATCGGCAGCTGAGTCACTGAAATGCTCACGTGAGACCCCATGTATGCCTGGGAACTGGCATCTGCCCACAGCAGTGGCCGCAGATCCACCAATTCTCGATTCTTACAATATCCAGTTCCAGATACCATTACGCCCTGTGCTCCATTCTTCTCCGCTGAAACCTCCGCTCTACCATACAGACAAAAGACATCCTCATATCTCGTATTCAGTCGTGTTTGTCCTCCGTTCCTGCCGTGCCATTGAGATTGACTACAAAGATAGCGAATGTTCCGCTCAATATTCGACAGCGTGCCGTTGTGTAGGCTTACACGGTGGCCGGGCCGTGAAGGCACTTGATTGACGCTGGCGTATCTGTTAAACTATGCTCAATCTATCATAGTTACTAGCGGGCGAACCGTATTTACCGGCAATAGTCGTATATCAGACCATGGAGAAGTGGCCAAGTACATCGCTTCGTCCGTTCTGGATTGCCAGGCAAATGAATGGACAGGACAGGTCATTTCATCTGTAAAATCCCGGAGGCGTTATGGAGTACATCACCTTTATGCACTCGAATACCGATACAGAGCCAAGTAGAGAATCATGGGATGCCTTCTTCCAGATGGTTCGTAAAAGCGGCCTGTTTCGGGGCGGCAGCGCCATAGGCGCAAGGTCTACTGTTGGAACCAAGGCTGTACCGGACGTCACGAATCACATAGACGGATACATGAGATTTGATGCCGACAATCTTGAGGAACTTGAGGATTTACTGAAGAGCCACCCGACTATCATAAGCGGTGGCTCCATTGAGGTCTGCGAGCTGCCGAAATCATAGGACAGTTTGGTGCCGTTGACTTAGAGATCAGTCTTCAATTTCAATGTCTGCTTTGCTGCTATCACTGTTACCCATGGCATGCGGTTGCCGCTCGTAGTCACGCGGCGGGACTTGCACATATCATCCCGAAGCAGCCTGCCAAACCTATTCCGTCATTCCCAAAGAAGGTCAATTTACAGATTGCCCACTAATCGGGACTGCGGGTCCATATGAGCGTTAGTGCGCCCACAGTGGCCATCCATCTTCCTGAGCTCCGAAACCAGAGGAACACTCCGTCATCACAGACATGCGCTCCTCCTTATTCACGGAAATGCTATGTGACGAAGTATCCGAAATCTTGAGACTTCACCAAGTTCCAGGGGTCGCATTGGCCATCGTCAGGGAATTTGCAGTGGTTCAGTCCATTGCCCTAGGCATGAGAAATACTGGAACCCGGGCACCAATGGGGTCTCGCAGTATCTTTGAGGCTTATTCGCTCACTAAACCACTCGTAGCCTATCGGGCGCTTCAGATGAGTGAAGCTGGACTGCTGGATCTTGACGCACCCTTCGAGGACGGCCTATTTGCCAATACTGGGATGCGAGACAAAAGGTTGAGACTCATAACACCACGAATGGTCCTAAGCCATATAAGTGGACTTTCGGACTCGGATGGTGGTGCCGGTCTCTCCTTCTCTCCCGGCTCAAATTGGCAATACTCTACGCAGGGCTACGAAATTCTTCAGCACGCAATTGACAGGATATCGAGGGTGCCCTTCGACGAAAACATGATGGGAAACGTACTACGGCCCCTGTCCATGAAGGCAAGTAGTTTTGTCTGGCAGGATCGCATGGCCCCCCTGATGGCTCAGGGCCACGGAACCAACGGGGAATCAATCGACGATAGGCGTCTATCCGTTCCCGACGCCGACAGCCTCCTGACCACCGCCGGCGATTATGCTCTCTTTTTGGCCTCGTGCCTGAGATCAATGCACTCGGGAAGCATCGGTGTACGAATGGGGGAACCGCAGGTCTCGCTGGGTGAGAATCAGTGCTGGGGAATGGGGTGGGGCATCGAAGTCACACCGGCGGGTTCCATTCTCTGGCATATAGGTGGCGGAGCGGGTGCCCCGTTCCAGAACTTCGTCCTGGGGGATCCTCCAACAGGCAATGGCATAGTAATGCTGACGAACGGTGTGCGTGGTGGGGCCATCTTTGAGCCCGTTCTGGCGTTGATCGATCCCCGTCGCTTCTCGCTTTTCGCGTTTATCAAGAATACCTTCCACAAGTGAAATACCAACGCCATGCGATCCGAGAGATGGACGCTCTGGACAGCACGGATCGGTGA
>JABIQT010001010.1 GCA_018667995.1 Candidatus Latescibacterota bacterium | reverse complement strand
CTTGTAGACGGCGTTGATCTGAATGACCTACAGGTAGCTGAGTGGCGGGGACGGATCGGAATCGTCAGTCAGGATGAGTTTCTGTTCAATGTCAGTATTCGGGACAATATTACCTATGGCCTCACCGATGTGGATGACGGAGCGGTTTTCGAAGCCGCTCGAATCGCCAATGCCCATGAATTCATTGGCCGATTGCCCCTGGGCTACAACACTGTAATTGGTGAGCAAGGATACCGTCTTTCCGGCGGACAGCGTCAACGTATCGCTCTGGCCCGCGCCGTCCTGCGAGTTCCGGAGATCTTGATCCTCGATGAAGCCACCAGCAATCTGGATTCCCACTCGGAAAGCCTGATTCAAGACGCGCTCGCCCGCATCCGGAAAGACCATACGGTACTTACCATAGCACATCGATTGTCTACCATTAGGAATGCAGATCAAATACTGGTACTGGATCATGGCCGCTTGATCGCACAAGGAACACACGAGGAATTGCTCGACCACAACGATGTCTATACCCGACTGTGGCGGCTCCAATTTGGTTCGGAAGGCACTGATAGTTCCGTTTCCGATGACACCTGATGCCATTTTCAATCATTCGGAGCTATGCGTAGATACATGCGCCCGCTAGCACATACAGAGGTGACATTGTGGGTCTCCTGTAACACCACAAAGAGGTCGGGCCGGTGCCATTTCACTTCTATAGAAACCAAGAGCGGTGAAAATAGCGTTTACGAGGAGTAAGGTGGTTAGGAATCACTCATGTTTATCTCGGAAAAGCTGGTTTACCTGGAACTTCAAAAGACCGGCAGCAAGCAGATTCGGCACCTACTCTCGCAGTGTGTTCCAGGTGAGCAGAAAGGCAAACATGTCCGGTTGACGGAGCATCCGTCGAACAGGCTAATAGTGGGTTCAATCAGGAATCCCTGGGCCTGGTATGTTTCTCTCTGGGCCTTCGGCTGTATGGGCAGGGGACATTTACGTCGCAGATTAGTAGAACGATCGTCATCATGGATGGAGAGCTTCATTAATCTGGTGGTCCCAGCTGCACAAGAAGGTAGTATTGCGCAGCATTCGTTGCTGAAATCTATGAGACCGAAGAGAATCTCCCACGACCTCTGGGCGGAAACATACACGGATCCAACTGATACGGCGGCATTCAAGAAGTGGCTGTGTCTTATGCATGATCCGGAAAGGGCTGGTGAACTCTCTCCCGGCTACGGCCAGAGCGCTCTGCATCATGGCGTTGGATTTTTCACCTATCGCTATTTAAGGTTATATGCGCGTGACCTTTCACCACTGTCTACAGACCATGGCCTTCAAGACTGGCAACAAGTTCGAGACTTTGATACGCAGCAGAATATCTTGGATTATGTCATTCGAATGGAGAGCCTCGAGCAGGACCTGGTGCGAGCGCTGGAGCTGGCGGGATACGATATCTCAGTCGCTCAGCGCGACGAACTATTCAGCAGTTCGGGAGCAAAGCGCAACCGTACCGGTCACTATCCTATATCGTCCTATTATGATGCAGAGACAATCGCGTGGGTACGTAGTCGAGAGCGTCTAATCATTGAAAAGTATGGGTATAGTTACGATGACTTGTAGCTAGAACCGATATACGGTTTATCATCATGCTCAGCCAGAAATATAACTGCCTTTTCGTTCATATTCCCAAAACTGCGGGTCAGAGCGTGGAGCATGTTTTCCTAGCCCTGTCCGGGCTAACGCGGCGGACACGTGCGTCCTTATTGCTCCGGCCAAATGATGACCCGGATCTTGGTCCACCGAAACTCGCTCATCTCAAGGCGTCCGAATATGTATCCTGTGGGTATATCACTTCAGAGGAATTTGACGCATACTTCAAGTTCTCATTCGTAAGGAATCCGTGGGACAGAATCGTTTCGGAATACAGATTCAGAAGACATCCACGCAGATTTGATTTCAAAACCTATCTCTTCGAACATCTCCCTAAGCCCGGCAGCAAGCACCACTTTCATACTATGCCGCAGCACGAGTTTCTCTTCGATGCGGAGGACAACTGCCTGGTAGATTTCGTGGGTAGATTTGAGTGTCTTCAAGAGGATTTTGATAAAGTCTGCAGCCACCTGTCAGTTCAACAGACCCTCCTTCCGCATTTAAACAAATCTCGGACACATCACAACCGAAGACGTAGGCCTAAGGGCTACATTCGACGCCTGATCGAATACAGAAGAGAAAGAGCGAATTCGTTCGACCACTACACGGAATACTATGATGAGGAATCCAGGGAATTTGTAGCGAAAATGTACGAGAAAGACATTGAAATCTTCAAGTATGAGTTTGAAAAGACTAAAATCTCCGAGAGATAGCTCCTTGAAAAAAAATCTGATTCATTGCTCATATCACAAATGCCTGACCAAGTATTTTAAGAAAGTGATGAGCAGGCTTTACAACAGCGGTTTGCCGATGGGACCTGGATATAGGCACTTCAGAAGCAATGAAGACCGATTCTACAGTTCATGTGCGGATTATAGAGTTGCCTCCATAAATAACCGGATTCTTGATTTCAGCAGACTTGGTGATTTCCGCATTTCACGATTCATACGAGACCCTCGGGATCTTGTGGTATCGGGATATTTCTATCATCACAGGGGCGCGGAGAAATGGTGTAATGTAGTATCTCCAGACGGGCGAAACTGGAAGGTAGTAAAT
>JABIQT010000238.1 GCA_018667995.1 Candidatus Latescibacterota bacterium | reverse complement strand
GAGTATGTAAATTGTTTTGTGTAAGTGGCAATAGCGATTACCCTATTGGTAACAAGGAGGAGCTATGGCCCGACGCAAGCAAGAACCGAGTAAAATGGATGTGCTCATTGACGAACTTCTCAAGGACGGTGTGGATGCCGAAGACCTGTTCGGTCAGGACGGCTTGCTCAAGCAGCTGAAGAAGCGCATGGCAGAACGTATTCTGGATACCGAACTCACCGATCACCTGGGCTATGAGAAAGACGCTCCGGAAGGCCGTGGCAGCGGTAACAGTCGTAACGGCAAGACCACCAAGACGTTAAAGGATGAGAAGGGCGAGGTCCCCATCGACATCCCCCGGGACCGTGAAGGCAGCTTTGATCCCAAGCTCATTCGTAAGTACCAGACCCGCTGGCCCGACTTCGACGACAAGATCATCTCCATGTATGCCCGCGGTATGACCACCAGGGAGATCCAGGGCCATATCGAAGACCTCTATGGCGTTGAGATCTCGCCAGAGCTGGTCTCCAGGATCACCGACAGCGTGGTCGATGAAGCGGCAGCCTGGCAGTCCAGACCGCTTGATGCGGTGTATCCAATTCTGTTCCTGGACGCCCTCTTCGTCAAAGTACGAGATGCAGGAACGGTTCAGAACAAGGCGATCTACCTTGCTCTGGGCATCAACATGAATGGCGACAAAGAACTCCTTGGCCTCTGGATCGAGAAAAACGAGGGTGCCAAATTCTGGCTGCAGGTGCTCACAGAGCTGCGCAACCGTGGTTTGCAGGATGTCTTCATCGCCTGCTGTGACGGGCTGTCCGGCTTTCCTGATGCGATCGAAACGGTCTACCCCAAGACCCAGGTCCAGTTATGCATCGTGCATATGGTGCGTAACAGTCTGAAGTACGTATCCTGGAAGGACCGCCGCGCCGTGGCCAAAGACCTGAGGGCCATCTATACCTCGGCAACAGCCGAAGAGGCCTTAGCCCATCTCGATTACTTCGCCGGCACCTGGGATGAGAAGTATGCGAGTATCAGTATCCTATGGCGCAGACACTGGGACAACTTGACCCCGTTCTTCGCGTTCCCCGCTGATATCAGAAAGGTCATCTACACGACCAACGCCATAGAATCCATGAACCGGGGTCTGCGCAAGATCATCAAGACCAGAGGGGCGTTTCCATCGGACCAGGCCGTACGCAAGCTCCTCTACCTGGCCCTGCAGAATCTATCGAAGAAATGGACCAGGCCTATCCATCATTGGTCAGCCGCCATTAACCGATTTCTCATCATGTACGGAGAACGCGTGCCCATCACCTGAAACCGCCACTTACACAAAACTCTGGACAGACCCTATTTACAGGCTTGACGAAGTATGCATCTCCGCCAGCTCGTATTGCCCGAAGTCGTGAGTTCATATCCGAATCGCTGGAAACAAAAACAACCGGTGTTGCCGGACCTATTAGCGGCACATCCGCGGATATCTCTTTCCACTGCTCTGCGACGGGATCGGCAGAATCAAGATCGAGGATAACGGCCGTTGGCGGCGGCTCAGGTTGTTTATCAGCCAGATCACCCAACCGAGATATCGCAAATGCGGTGTATCCGAAATACTGGAGCTGTTCCACCAATTCTTCGGAAATATCCTGATCGACGGACAGAACTGCAATCGACTTGGCCTCGGGCTGATCGCCATCTGTGAAACGAGAAGCAGCTGCGGCTACTGTAACTTCTTCAGGTTGGGATAAGACTTCAACCTGGTCTTTTAGTGCCGATACGGAAGCCAGAATGGAATCGAGCTCATCTTGGTTAGGGGACGAATTCTGATGCATCAAGGTCTGGACCTTGTGCTCAGCAGCACTGGCGTATTTACTGACCTCAGGAAATCCGAAGGTCATACCGGAGCCGTTGAGTTTGTGCATCAACCGGTACAGACCTGTCAGGGCATCCTCATCGGTGATATTCCGTTGCAAGGCTCCAATTAGTGCCTCAGCAGCATGAACCTCGTCGGGCAGATGCGCAAGATAGCTCCTCTGAAGTTCGAGCAGTTTCTCCCTGACTTCAGCGCTATGTGCAACCATTGTAGATCCCCTCTCAGTCGTATCGACCTTCCCAGATGCTCTTTACTTTCTCCGCCAGAGTCATAGGATCAAACGGCTTAGCCACCACGTCTAGAGCTCCCATGTTCTTATAGCCGGCGACCTCCTGTGGCTGGACCTTTGCGGTCATGAATATCACAGGAGTCTGTTTTAATTCCGGTATCTCTCTCAGCCTTTGGAGTGTAGTTGGACCGTCAATGCCCGGCATCATTACATCGAGCATGATCAGATCAGGTTTCCAGTTGGGGGCCACCTCGAGAGCGCGATTTCCAGAGTCACAAATCTCCACTTGGAAGCCGCCTACGGCTTCAAGGGCCAATCGAGCGATAGTCTGGATATCCGGCTCATCCTCGACCATGAGAATGCGATTGAGTTGATCACCAGCCATTTCTCATTACCACCTTTCGTTAGGTGTATAGGGCGCATGGCTGCAACTATATGCTGCATTTACTATTGATTTGATTTCTTAAAGGTCGCAGCGGATATTTCATGTTTCTGTAACTTCTGCCGGAAATTCTTGCGATCGATTCCAGCAGTTCTCGCGGCCTCGGAGATGTTGCCTTTCGACCTAGTGAGCACGCGTTCCAGATAGGTCTTTTCCATAACGCTGTGGGCGTCCGGAAGCGTCAGTTCCAACCAGTTACGTCCTTGATTCGAGTCCGTAACCACCGGGCCGGGATTGCGCTGGTTGATCATGATTAAGTTGGGCCCTATAAGCGAATCTGTCGCGAGAATCACCGTTCGATCAATTATATTCTCCAGTTCTCGTACATTTCCCGGGTAATCATATCTGATCAGCAGTTCCATAGCTTCATCGGATATTTCAGCGGGCTCATGCTTGAGTCGCGTGCATGCCTGCGCCAGAAAATGGTTCGTCAACAAGGGGATATCTTCCTTACGATCCCGGAGTGGGGGCGCCTCAATACTCACCACGTTCAACCTGTAGTACAGATCTTCCCTAAATCGCTGTTCTGTGATCTCTGATTCGAGATTCCTATTCGTGGCACCGATAACGCGTATATCTACCGATTTCGCCCGTTCGGCACCCAGTGGTCGCACCTCAAGTTCCTGGAGGGTTCGCAGTATTTTCGCCTGAGTCGACAGTGTCAGGTCGCCGACTTCATCAAAAAAGAGCGAGCCACTGTCGGCCAATTCTACGAGACCGGTGTGGGCCTCTCTGCGGTGAAATCCAGGATAGTTTGCCGAGACGCCAAACAGTTCAGCTTCGGCCAGCGCTTCCGGGATGTTGCAGTCGACTACGACCATCGGCCGCTCGCTTCGGCTGCTCTGTTCATGAATGGCTTGCGCGATCAGTTCCTTGCCCGTCCCCGTTTCACCCCGGATCAGTACGGAGGCGTCTGTATCTGCTACCTGCTGTATCATTTTGTACAACTGTTTCATGGGAGCGCTTTCGCCCACAATACCCGCAAAACCCTTTATACGGTGCAGTTCCTGTTGCAGGCGCTGGTTACTTCTACGCAGATCCAGATCTTCAAATGCCTTATTGACCTTATAAATCAGTTCCTCGTGTATCTGTGGGCCTTTCCACATGTAGTCGAAGGCTCCGAGTCCCAATGCCTCCACCGCGGTGTCGGTATTGGCGTGTGAGGTCATCATGATAACCTGGGTCTCCAGAATCCTGCTCTGAATCTGCTTGAGCACATCCAAGCCATTCATATCGTCGAGCACGATATCAAGGACCATTACCTGGAACGATCCCTGTTTAAGGTTCTGAAGTGCTTCCCCGGCAGTGGCCACAGCAGTCACGTCATAGCCCTTACCGGTCAACACGGTATCAACAAGGAGTCTTACGCTCCGATCATCGTCGACTACCAGCACATTCTTAGCTAGATGACCTGTGGTTTCCAACATTGTTGCCCTCTAGTGCGCTACATTCTGGGTGCGTTGCGGTAATCGAGAGTCATCCTTGCAGGCAGCGCACTTCCCAGTCATGAGACATCCTCAGCCGTCTTTCCGAGCAACGCGGCTATCACGAATGACATCCACAATCGTTCCGACGAGTTCCTCGCCCGATGTTTTCGATTTCACGAGTGAAGCGGCCACATCCTGGACGGTACTACCCGGGCTGTCTTGCCCCGAAAAGATGATAACGGGGATCGTGGACGAAGAGCGCTCGCGGATATCCGTCAGAATATCCAGGCCGGATCCGTCAGGAAGCCCAATATCCAGCAACACGAGATCATATCTTCCCTCATATAGACGCCTTCGGGCATCGAGCAGATTCCCAGCCCAGGTGAGATCGGCTACCGCGCGTAACTGTGTCGTGACGACGCTGTGGAGGTCCTGGTCATCTTCAATGTGAAGTATCTGTATCTTGCGTCCCTGTTCCGGCAAATACGCCATCGAAACGGCATCAGAGAGACGACTTGAATCTATGGGTTTATCGATCCAATCGATCACCCATACGGCATCCCCGTTCTGTAGGTCCTTTTGACTATCCCTTGCTTTCGCGGAAACTACTATTATTGGCAGATCCTGCGTATCCTTCCTGCAACGGATCTCTTTTATGAATGCCAATCCGTCCTCGCCTGGAAGGATGAGATCAAGAGTCATTGCGGCATAGGATCCGCCATCTAGTAGTCGGCGAGCCTGCTCAACGCTGTACGCTACGTCCACTTGATAGCCTTCCTTCTCGAGTAGAAGCCTCAACAGTTGGGCTATATCGCGGTCGTCCTCGCAGATTAATACGCCTCGCTGAAATTTCGATACCGGCCGACCGGCGGGATCTTGTGTCATACGTTCGTGAACAGGGAACTCAACAACGAAATTCGTTCCGCCATCGGTCCCATTCTCGAACCAAATATCTCCATCAAGTCGGTCAACAATTGCTTTCGATATGCTCAAACCTAAGCCAGTTCCACCCTTCTGCCTCGTATTTGTGGCATCCTCCTGGGCAAATTTCTGGAATACCTTCAACTGAAAATCAGATGATATTCCTGGTCCGTGATCAGCCACTATAACTTGATACTTATTATCACGCTGAGTCACGGCAACTTCCACTGTCTCGCCCTCCGGCGAGAATTTGGCAGCATTTGAGATCAGATTCGTGAGAACTTGAGTCAAACGATCATGATCACCGAACACCTCGGCATCAGCTATTGATGCTACCAGTTTCAAGGTAACGCCAAATCCGTCGGCATATCCTCTGTTGCTTTCAATGGTCTGCCGAACCAATGGCATCAACAGAACTGGACCATTGTTGAAGACCATTCTTCCAGATTCGATCTTCTCCATGTCCAAAATGTCGTTGATCAGACGTACCAGTCTATCAGTGTTCGTATGGGCGATCTCGATCAGCGATCTGGTCTGTTCTGACAATTCTCCGGCTACCCCACCGACAATCAGCCCAAGCGACCCGTGGATCGAAGTAAGCGGAGTTCGCAGCTCATGACTCACCGTTGAAATAAACTCGCTCTTCATCTGATCAACGATCTTGCGCTCGGTGATATCGCGAAAAATTCCCCGCGTAGAGACTGGTCGACCGTTGTCCATTTTACAGTTTATATCGCCTTCCACATCTATACTTCGGCCATCTTTTGTAACGAAGATTGTCTCGACACGCCCCACTGCCTCACCCGTCATGACCCTCGAAAACACATCGTGGCAGTGCGACTGTTGATCCGGGTGTAAAATGTCAAACATGGAGAGGCCTTCGATTTCCGCATCTGTGTACCCCAGGGATTCTTTCCAGGCGCGATTTGTGTAAAGGTAATCCCCATCGGGACTGACGATCTGGATCAAATCTGTGGCGTTTTCGAACAGATCGCTATAGCGGGCTTCACTCTCCTTGAGCGCCTGCTCAGCTTTGCGATGCACAGTGATATCTCGTGCCGTAGCGTATATTGCTTCGAAAGGCTCATATGCGGTAGCGTTCCACGAAAGCCATCTATAGGAACCGTCCTTGCAGGCGTAGCGATTCTCAAACGCAATCGCATCAATACTCTTATCGGCCAGTCTTGCTGCCGCCGCCACCGTCTTTTCCCGATCATCCGGATGGACGAACTCTATGAAAGGCCTCGCCTTGAGCTCTTCATCGGTGAACCCTAGCGTCTTGCTCCAGGACGGATTCAAATGACGGAAGTAGCCGTCAAATCCCGCGATACACATCATATCCAGGTTCAGATGGTAGAATAGCTTGAGCTCCTGTTCCGCTCGCTTCCGTTCTTCCATCTCATGACCGAGGTCATGGTGGCTTCGTGCAAGCTGGGTACTGAAACTCTGTGCTTTCTCGTACTGTCGTATGTGATTGAGCGCAATTACAAAGTGATCCAGAAGGGGGGCCATGGCATCGATCCGCCGAAGCGTCGCGCTTCGTTCCTCAGGGGAACTTCCGGTCGCGAGGACGGCATACACCTTTGGGCCATGGGAAACGGGAATAAAGTAAGCTACTTTAGGGGGATTTGGCTCGTCTTGCCTATCGAATTTGCTATCCAGTCTCGGATCCCATCCATCGATAACCTGCATGGTCCCGGTTCTGGCCACTTCAGCCGTGATGTTCTCGTCATCTAGGCCGTACACCAGTTCGGAGAAATCATCACTTCTGTCTCTTATCTGATCACTGAGGGTCCGCACATATCCTTTTACGACCCGGACCTCTCGCTTCTTTTCATCTACAAGAGCTACCATCAAGCTACGCAGAATACCGGCATGGACGATCTCGCGACACATGGTGTCCAGGATGACGTCGCGATCCATGGAAACAAGCATCGATCGACTTATACGATGAAAAGAGTCAAGAAGCCTGATCTCATCAACATTCTGTGGCTGCGAAACGTCCGGTTTTGGCGAATCCGTCATAATTAGACCGTACTCATGGAAGCGGTTCGAATGTCCCGGTGGAAGTAGACGTACGTTCATCGTTCAGGATGCGGGCAACCAGTTGGAAATGTACCTTGAGACGGTCCGTAACGTCCACCGCACCTTCCTCCAAGCCTTGTGCCGACCGGCTTTCCAGAAAGCCACAAAGTGTCGCCATAGAGCGGGCGCCGATGCTTGCACAGCTGCTTTTCAGACTGTGTGCAAGACGTTCAGTCTGAGGTAAGTCATGCTCACGAATAGCGGAATCCATGGCCTCCATACGAATGGGGACGTCTTTGAGAAACATATCCACCAACGTATCGAGGACATCCGGTTCATCGTTGCTTTGAGCTTGTCGTAGAGCTCGGAGATTATTGAGCACGGCAACGTCGATCAGTTCTTCGTAGGAGGGCTCATCCCGTTCATTGTCTGTATTTGTCATGGGGCATCGCTCGCGAAGGAATTCAAGACGGCCTCCCTACTCTCGTATATATCGAAAACTCTGTTCATTCTTACCAATTCAAATAATGCCCCTACCGACTCGGTCAGACCACAGAGCTTGAGCTGGCCACCAGCGCTTTTGATGCGACGAGAACATAGCATAATGGAACCCAATCCGGAACTATCCAAGAACATGATATTGCTCATATCAACTACGATCTTCAGGTGCACCTCGATTATAGGCTTCATGGCCTCTACGAACAGGCGATTATTTCCAAGATCCAAATGGGATTCTCGTTGTAGCCCAAACGCGACATTTTCTATGAGATCCACATCGAGGTCCATGATATTTCGTCCTGTCAGAATATGAACAACTGATCCAGGCTCACCTCAGTTACACGGCCGAGCTCTGCCAGAGCGGTCAGATCTATCTTCCGGCTGTCGCCAACAATCGATATCAGCTTTGGCCTACCCTGAATGACCCCGCTATGAAAATCTAACATTAGGCCCATGTCCGCCTGCCTGATTTTTTCGTAGCGCTGTCGCCGAGGATCGATGGGCAGTTCCAGGCGCTCCCACGAACGTACAGCCCCCAAAACGCTTCGAAAGCCTAGCTTCGAAGTCCTATATCGATTGAGAATCGATTGACGAGAGGCATCAAAACGTTCGGCGGATTCGGGTAGATTGTCCATGAGATCGATAAATGCCGCGACAGCATCGGATGTCTTGTCTGCCTGGGTGGTGATAACGCCTACCATCCTATTCTCGTCAAGCTTGCGTCCGCCAGACACATAGGCTCCATCCGCAGAATAGGCCAGCGCCCGTGCTTCCCGCAGTTCCTGGAACACTATGGACGACATATCCCCGCCGAAATAGCCGTTGTAAAGCTGAATCGCGGGGTTGATAGCCTCATCAAAAATATCACTTCCGAAATCGATGCGTACCTGGGCCTGGGCCATTTCCTTGTGCACGAACATGATCTCCGTCTGCTCGGGTCTCCGTGTCTTCAGGAACTGATAGGGCGGAGCCGGTTTCAGCGTGGCGGAAAGAGAATAGTGTTTCTGCAGCGTCTCAACCAATTCCTCCAAGGGCATTTGCCCCGTATATGAGATCGTATGTTCGTATGAGAAAAGATTCTTAATCATACCATGCAATTCTGCCACCGTTGACTGCTGAAGGGCCGCATTCGGTGTCATTCTGAGGTAAGATGATTCCGGACCATACATGTTGTACTGCACCAGTGCGCTATGAATGGACCGAGGGTTCTTACGGGCGTCCTGTCGATTCACAAGGATGATCTTCAACAGTTCGTCCAGCGTGGACTGGCTCGCCTCAGGATGTTGGACATAATCCAGCATGAGGGCGAGGGATGCTTCGAAATTCTCCTCCAGACCAGATATCCTAATTGAAGTACGGCTGTCACCCGCGCTGATACCAAAAGAAGTCCCGAGCTTGTACCATTCCTTCTTGAGATCGCCTGGACTATAGAGTCCAGTACCGGATCGGTCCAGGAACATGGCTGCGGCACCAAGCCTATCCTCATATCTACGCCCCACATCAAAGGAAATTGAGAACGAAAACAGATCATTCAGAGGATTCTGAGCGTAGTAGATCTTAACGCCGTCCTGATAATCCGTTATGCGATAGTCCGTTGCCGGATCAACGAATACCGGTTCAATTTCCTCAACGGGCAAATTCAGCACCCCATCCGCAAAGGTACTTATGCGTGTGGGGTCAATGTCGATCTTGTCAATGCTCGGTTTGTCGATCTGAGGAATCTCGTGCTGTGCGTCCCGGCGGTAACCCGCGACATAGTCATCGCCAAAGTATTTGTTGGCTACCCTCACCACATCTTCTTTTGTCAGCCTGGACATACGGTCGAGACTAGTAACGGTTTTTCCCCATTCCTCATAGGACAAGAAGGCATTTCGCATCCATGATACCCGACTGCCGTTTTGCTCGAGGCCGGCCTTCTGGCTCTGTTTAAAGTCGTTGATGATTGCCGGAATGATCCAATCTTCAAACTGCCCTTGCTTTAATAACTCGAGTTGATCCAGTAGAAGCTGCTCGACCTCCTCCAATGGTTGGTCCTGCTTCGGAATACCGTACAGGTACTGAAAACCGTAGTCATTCTGAACGCGGTAGATTGAGGAGGACGCACTGGCATTTCTGACTTTCTGCTGTTGATTTAAGTTCAAATCGATGAGCCCGGCAGTGGAGTTCGCCAGCGTCATATCCACGAGGGTCAATGCCTCCACATCATCATGTGTCGATGGCACCGTCCGAAAGGCAAGCATCACATATTCCTCGCCCAGGTATTGCACTTCCACACGTTCAGCGCCTTGCAGGGGTTTCTCCTCCCACACCTTCGCGGCTGGCAGCGGCTTCGATTCCCAGGTAGAGAAGTGGTCATCGATGATTCGGATCGTGTTCTCATTATCGATATCACCAGAAATGGCGATGGCCATATTATTCGGCACATAGTAGGTGTGGTAGAAGTCGTACATGTGCTGAAGCGACGGATTCTTCAGATGATCCACCGTGCCAATAGTAGGTTGTTGCCCATACGGATGCACCTTGAAGAGTTGATCCAGCACGGCATAGTAGATCAACTGCCCCTTGCTATCCATAGATCGGTTCTTCTCCTCATAGACCACTTCCAACTCCGGTTGAAAGAGACGAAAAACCGGATTATGAAACCGCTCCGCCTCTATGGTCGCCCACTGTCGCAATCGGTTGGAGGGCAGACTGACCTGATATACAGTTTCCTCGCTGGAAGTATGCGTGTTGACTCCGCCCCCTCCCATTGCATTGTAGAGACGGTCCAATTCGTTGGGAATCGCGTATTGAGCAGCCAACTGTGACTCACGATTTATCTGCTCATAGATGGCAGCACGTTTATCCGGTTCCGACTCCCGGTAATGCTCTTCATAGAGCGCGATGATCCGATCCAGATGGACCCGCTCCTGATCATAGTCGAGTGTACCAATATTTCGAGTACCTTTAAATAACATATGCTCGAGATAGTGGGCCAAACCGGTGGCTTCTGACGGATCGTGCTTGCTTCCCGCACGAACGATTATCTCAGCGTAGAAGCGGGGTGTTTCATGGTTTTCCGTAAGATAGACAGTCAGGCCGTTGTCCAATTGGTAAATGTGTACATCCATTGGATCAGACGCATTGGGAGCGTTTACCCGTGTGTAACCCGAGTTGGCTGGATCAACCATTAAGGTGGCAAACAGTAGGATCGCAACAAACTGCGCCATAAGGCACGTCAGGTTGCGACGTATTGAGGTTATTGAAATCCAGGCTGTCATGCCGTGACTCCTCGCGTCATTAAGGTCGGTTAAAATTAAAGATATGCTGAGCGGAGATAATGTTTTTTATAGCCTATATACTTCTATGATTGGAACGGAAAAATAACACCTCACCAACTGTTTGGCAACCTATCTTTTGTAGCTCGAAACCCCAATTGAAAACCGTTGACAACGAAATCGGGCCCATATAGGTTGTACTATCTTTCCGGATCAAAATCGACGCAAGAATCAACATGTTTTTTCGGTTCTCGGCTGCGTAAAATCTCACGGAGAACGGCATGCCCTTTCACTACTTTGTAGGCATTATCTGGGCCATACTCGTCATATCCTCAGGCATGGTTGGCAAACAGCGAGGCCTGGAGAGATCTCTGGTAGTGGCCATTCAAAGTGTGTTTACCATTCTTGCTCTCGCTGGAATGATACCGACGCTTGGTCTATTTGGTAGTGTACTCGCACTCATTGGCCTATTGCTGTTTTTGGCGGTTTCGGCTTTTGCCCGGCGATTTGACCTGGCTATGCCCATTCCCTACACCGCCGGTGTTCTTGCTGTTTTCCTCGCATTTTTCGGCGCCGAAACACCGAATACGATGCTGCTCCGGTCTCTCGGCCTGCTGGCGCTGGCGGTATTCTTTCTGCTCGGATTCAACCTCGGCTTTCGCTACCTATTCCGTAGACTTGTTTCTATACCCCTTGTACTGTTCGGGGTTTCTCTCATCACCTTCGGCCTCATGCATTCTGTTCCAGGCGGGCCGTTCGATGCGGGCGGCGAAACGGGCGGTATTCCGCTCACCCCCGAGGTGCGGGCGAATCTCATGCGGAAATACAATTTGGATCGACCACTTCCGATTCAGTATATCTCCTGGGTCGGCAATGTTGTCCGAGGGGATTTTGGCTTTTCTTTCCAGCGTCAAAATCAAACCTGCCAGGAAATCATAGCGGATGCATGGCCGGTATCTGTGCATCTGGGCGCCATGACTTTCGTAATCGTAATTTTCGGTGGCATGGCACTGGGCATGAGCGCCTCCGTGAATCAAAATACCTGGAAAGACCAGTCCGCCACCATTGTCGCGGTACTTTGTATTGCTCTGCCCAGTTTCATCGCGGCAATTGGACTTATTCTCTTGTTTTCCCTTGGACTTCACTGGTTCGAAACGGGAGGATGGTCAACACCTTCCCATTGGGTTATGCCTGTAATTGCCATGGCAGCCACACCATTGGCGGTTATCGCCCGGTTCACACGCTCGAACATGATCGAGACTATCCGCTCTGATTTTGTTCGTACGGCTCGCGCGAAGGGACTCACCGAACTATCGGTGATTGTCGTCCATGTTCTAAAGAACGCGCTTATCCCACTCTTGACGGTGGGAGGCCCAATGGCCGCCAATCTGATAACCGGTTCATTCTTCATTGAGACTATCTTCCGCATCCCTGGAATAGGAAGATATTTCACGACCAGTGTATTCGCTCGTGACTATCCCATGATCATGGCAACTACGATGCTGTGGTCGACGCTGATTGTGGTAATTTACCGTCTTACAGACCTACTCTATGCCTGGGCAGATCCCCGCATCAGATACAGGAGCAGTTGATGGAAGAACTTGGTGTTGCTGCGACAGAAGACCTCGGCATTCAGTGGGTAATGTCCGCTATTCTTGGATGGACATGGAGTACGTTGATTCTTCAGGTCGGACGCATAGCCCTGGCCCTTGAATTGATTCTCCTGCTGCCTCGAATCTACAGCGTTGGGAGCAAAAAGGTACAATCAGGGAGTTGGGCGATTCTTTGCCACAAACTACGATCAAATCTCCCAGCCTTTGGTGCGGTTGTACTGGGCGTGATTATCGTTGACTGGTGGCTTCTCAGTCCCTGGATGG
>JABIQT010000227.1 GCA_018667995.1 Candidatus Latescibacterota bacterium | reverse complement strand
GCCCATTGGACCCAATACATGAACCAACTTGGTAAAGCCAAACTATGCATTGATGTATCACACGCCGAGCTGTGGGATTACGACCCCGTGGAGGCGATCAATGATTTCTGGACACAGCTCAACTACATACATCTTCAGGACTATTCCTCTTGTACGGTGAGAAAACCTGGAGCCTACAATCCGGCCTGGGTTGCCGTCGGTGAAGGTGAGTGCCTGGACTTTAAGGCCGTACTCAAATCACTCGACAAGAGCAACTTTACGCGATGGGTGACCAGCTGTCCGGGCGAGCCACCAGAGGGTGGACAAGATGCAGTCACTGAGGCAAAGGGTAGTGCACCCATGCGACAGTATCTGCGTGATCTGGGTTATTGAGGAGATACGTCAGGCGACGATTCCAGTTTTCGCCACTTCCTGAGTAAGAACACCGCGTTGGGCAAGATGCTTTCAGCTGCGCATCGCCGGAGGGACTTGGGGCCGTGAATGAATGAATCCATTATTGACATCAGCCGCACCTTTTTCGAAGAGGTGGTGCACCCACTTCTTGAAAAGCACTTTCCGAAGGAAACAGCCCGCACCGCATTCGGCGTTTTTGGATTGGGATCCGAGGCGCTCAGGATGGACGATGAGCTATCGCGAGACCACCACTGGGGTTTGCGCATCGATGCGCTAATGCCGGACGAGGTTTACCAAGGTAAGAGCCAGGCGATCATGGCTGCACTGGCGGAAACGCTTCCTACGTCATTTCGCGGGCACTCGCTCCGAGAGGGGCATCTGACGGGCGCCGGACTGGCGCCGGACAGTCTGACGAAACTGCTGAAACGAACGATCGGACTGGAACGGGCGCCACAGACCCACAGGGAGTGGTTGGGAATACCGGAAGAGGACATCACGCATCTGATCAATGGAGAGGTCTGGCACGATCCCTCCAGCGTTTTTACAGACATCAGAGCCACATTCGAGAGAGCCACATTCGAGGCCTATTACCCTGAACCAGTCCGGCTCAGACGTATTGCCCACTGGTGCCGATATTATTCTGGAATGGGTGCTTATGCCCTGAAGCGGGCCATTCTCAGGGAAAATGACTTCTACGCAGCAACCCGTTTCGCGACAGCTATCCGTCTCGGTGTACAACTTGCTTTCTTGCTCGACCGACAGTATTTCCCCTACGACAAATGGATCATGGCCTACTTTGAGCGTCTTCCGAGGTTGGCGGATCCACTTGTTCCAATAGTAAAAGAAGCTGTGAAACCGGAAACCTCCTGGGAGGCCAAGCTGGATTGCCTGGATCGGATATCAGATATCCTTGACGGTTTTATGGTACAGGACGGTATCATAAAGGCTCACGGACGATTCATAGGATCCAGATCGTCCGGATACCGCCTTCTCGAACATGCCTATGCGGAGATCATCCAGCGTCTGCCGGACTCTCTGAAAACGGTAGTGCCTGTGTGGGATCAAATTCACCTTGAGACGTTTCATAGCGGGTACGTGGACACCATCGAGCTGGACCACTGGGATCAACTGCTCAACCTGCGCACCGATTCCAACAACAATAAGTAAGGAATAATCGTGAAGTATGCCTTTATGAGTTTCTCGACGCCTGATCTGACATTGGACGGGATGTTAACGCTTGCCCAGGATCTTGGCTATAGCGCCATTGAACCTCGCAGTGTAAGCAAGCACGCCCACGGCGTGGAACCGGAAGCGGGAGAAGAACAGAGAGGCATTATTCGACGATCAGCAGAAGCTTCCGGGATAGATATATGCTGTATTGCCACCTCGTGCCGCTACGCAGATCCTGGCACCGTGGCCGCAAACGTGGAAGATACACACCGATTTATCGACCTTGCTGGAGATATAGGAACGAAGCGTCTCAGAATATTCGGAGGCAAGCTGGGAGAGGGTGTCAGCCGTGCGGCCGCAATCGATGGCGTCGCTGGTGCGTTGCGTGCTGTGGCCAGCCACGCGGAGGAGCGCGATGTGGTCCTCTGCCTCGAAACGCACGACGACTGGTGTGATCCCGCGCATGTGGCCGCCGTATTAAGGAAAGTCGACCATACCCATATCGCCGTCAATTGGGATATACTCCACCCAGTCCGAACCGCCGGCTACACTATGATCGATGCGTATGAAGCGCTCAAGCCCTGGCTCCGCCATGTCCACTTCCACGACAGTCGGAGCATCGACGGGGAATTGGTCATGGTACCGGTCGGCACCGGAATCTGCAACCACCGAGATGCGGTGGCCCTCCTGCAAAACCACGGGTATGACGAATATCTCAGCGGAGAGTGGATAAACTGGGAGCCGTTTGAAACACACCTGCCACGGGAATTGGCAACCATGAAAAGCTATGAAAATAACTGATTTTTCAGAGAACTCACCCGGCCACGGTCATTCAAGATCCTCAAAGGCTCTGCCGTAAAGCGTCCGCCAGTATGCGGGCCCACGGCCCGATTCTCCGTGCCGCGGGCCCTCAGTAAGTATCAACCGATCCAACAGATCTGCCATCATATCTCCACGAACGGACCGGTATTCGTCTCGCCCGAAGAGATTCTGACGCTCGTGGGGATCCTCCTGAATATCATACAACTCGCCGAATGGCTGTCCTGGATAGTAGACGAGTTTGTACCGCGGCCCTCTCAACATCTTAACAGCACCACTTTCGGAGTACACGGCCTCGCGTACCGATATCGTTTCACCATGTACGATAGGTGAAAGGTCCTGGCCCTGAATCTCCGGTGGGATGACTGTTCCTGCACAACCCAGCAACGTGGGACAGAGATCGATTAGCTCAACAGGGTTCGTGAAAGAATGTCCTGCCGCACCAACTGGCGAGCTGATAATCATAGGCACTCGCAAACCCACGTCGTAGAGCATTGGATACTCGTCTATACCTTTTGTCAGCATTCCAAAATGCCCCAACAATTCACCATGGTCTGAGCTGAATGCTACAATAGTGTTCTCGCTCATCCCATTCGCCGCAACCGCAGCCACGATCTTGCCCACCTGGTCGTCCACTAAGCTCACTGCACCATAGTATAAAGCCATAGCTCTTCTAAGCTTAGACTCTGTCAGATTCTCGTAGTTAACCCGCCGGCCCTGCCTTTTGAATTTGGCATGAATGGGGGGTTTGTCCTCCAATCCCTGGAAGAATGTATCAGGTACGGGCATATCTTCATCCGCATACATGGATGCGTAGGGTTCGGGACAGTCGAAGGGTGTGTGTGGGTTTGGGAGCCCCACAAACATGAAGAACGGGGCTTCGTCGGTCTGTTCATTTATGAAATCCACAGCTCGGTCGCCCACCCATGTATCAATGAATGCCTCTTGTGGGATTGGATTTACATTTGCCTGGAAATCCTCCCAGTATTTATCGGTAGCGTGTATGTCATAGGCCTGTTCGGCGGCCGGCCAGTGCCCGTTGTCACGGAGCCAAGTCTTATAGTCTTCATGGAGGCAATCCGGCGTCACGGCATCGGAATTCTGTCCGCCACTTTGTCTGGTTACGGAGAATGACGCTTCTTCCTTTTTGGAGAACAGATGCAATTTTCCTACGCCAATGCTCTGATATCCAGCCCCTATGAAATGCTCTCCCAGCGTAACTTCATTATCCGACATGGCAGTGTGATTGGAGATAGCCCCGTTGACATGAGGATATCTTCCTGTCATCAGTGCGGCCCGACTGGGTGCGCATTGAGGATGTTGCGCAAATGTCTGATGGAATTTCACACCGCGGGCGGCCAGTGCATCAATGTGAGGCGTCTTGATAACCGAGTTGCCATAGCAGCCTACACAGTCGGCTCGCAACTGGTCTGCGAGAATAAGGATCACGTTAGGTTTTGCAGGTTGTATAGTGCGCATTCAAGATCTCGATGAATGGTGTGGAAGGGAACGGAGTACCTGAGCGAGGATATTTCTGATTGATCGCAGCATCGTTTTAACACATAATATAGAACGTCTCCTCAAACAACGAAGCAAGGAATAACGACGATGCTCCTTCGGTCTGCATGGTACGGCCTCGCTATATCCATAGCGATTCTGAATATGACAGAAGCCAAGGGATTAGCGGAAGAGGTCAGTACAGGGCCCGCCTCCTACGAGTCTTTGTACGAACAGCTGAGCGCCCTTTCAGTAGATCCGTCGCGCGTAGCCCAGGTGTCGGACTTTTCATTCCAGCGAGATGTCGGACACTTTTACCTCAAAGAGGGTACGCTCTATCTGCTGACCCGGGTGGACGGGCGCACTATTGGAGCTATCTACTTCGGTGAGGGAACATTCTCCTGCACTCCACCCACTCAGATTGAACGGGACCAGTTGGTTCGGTACTACAATACCCCCACGTTAACGTCAGAATTCACCGTTTTATTTCTGCTCTTTGGGGACCAATCGCTCCAGGAATTTCAGCAAAACCTGACCTTTCAACCCGGCCAGATCCGGCACTCCGGCGCACAGACGTATGTGCAGGACTCCATGGATTTCATCATCGACAGCAGAGGCCGGCAGATCTCCACCAATTTCGCCAAGACCCTTCTCGAACACCAGTTCAATGGTCAATTCTATGCCCATTTCGGAACCAAATACTGGGGGAGCCAGAGTATCAAGGCCCCGATCTTCTTTCAAATAGATCCTTACGCATCTGAAGAAGTCAGCATTCTCATGGGTCCGAAGATGAACCTGAACCGTAGCGGCAGTAAGTCCCAGGAAGTCATCAGTCAGTTTCATCGTCGGGAGGATTACCTCAGAGGTGAGGAGCTCACGCCAGGATTCTTCGAATTCCTCCGACCTACGAACTATAAGATAAACAGCCACATAGCCGAAAACCTGGATTTCTCGGCCGAAGCCGTGGTCGATTTCACATCCCTATCGCCCGAGCAAAGATGGATCTACTTCGAAATATACGAAGAGATGGTTGTGGACTCTGTTATGTGGAACGGCCAGAAGATGCCGTTCTTCAAAGAGCGCTACAACCCAATGCTCTGGATAGAGTGCGTTCCGAAACTTCTGGAACTGGAGCGCCGGACATTGCGCATATACTATCATGGCCGCCTGATTCGCAGAGCCGGCTACAATCTCGACAGGAAGATACTTTCCATCCAGTCGGCCATCGGATGG
>JABIQT010001070.1 GCA_018667995.1 Candidatus Latescibacterota bacterium | reverse complement strand
CCCTGGCCCTAGCACGGATGCTCGTGGACATCAACGAATCCCGAGACACGATCGTCTCGATCCTGCGAGGTGTCACCCCAGCGAAGCTCGTTGAGATTGTCAGCCACTTGAATGTCGTCGAGATGATGATGGCGCTTCAGAAGCTTCGTGTTCGCAAGTCGACAGCCAATCAGGCACATGTGACCAATCGAAGAGAGCATCCAGCGCTCCTGGCAGCCGACGCTGCTGAAGCCGCGCTACGTGGATTCGCCGAAGAAGAGACCACTGTAGCTGTATCTCGATCAGCGCCGTTCAACGCATTGTCCATACTGATCGGCTCACAGACTGGACGCGGGGGCGTGTTGACGCAGTGCGCCGTAGAAGAGGACATGAGCCTCAAGATTGCTATGAAAGGGCTCACATCCTACGCGGAGACGCTCTCGGTATACGGTACCGATGCCACATTCATAGATGGCGATGACACGCCCTGGTCCAAGGCCTTCCTGGCATCGGCCTATGCTTCACGCGGCGTGAAGATACGGTTCACTTCCGGTACAGGTTCTGAAGCTCTGATGGGGCACGCCGAGGGCAAATCCATGCTCTATCTGGAAGCTCGATGCCTAATGATGGTGAAAGGAGCCGGCAGTCAAGGTGTGCAGAACGGATCCATCAGCTGTATTGCGCTCCCGGAATCGCTGCCTGGAGGTGTGAAGGGAGTACTAGCGGAGAACCTCATGGCAGCCATGCTCGGCCTGGAAGTCGCGTCGGGCAACGACGCCATGGCATCCCACTCGGATATACGAAAAACGGCTAAGCTGATGCTTCAATTACTCCCGGGTACAGATTTCATCACGTCGGGGTACAGCGCCATGCCGAAAGAGGATAATCTCTTCGGTGGCGGAAACTTCGATGCGGAAGACCTGGATGATTGGACGGTTGTACAGCGGGACATGCAGGTGGACGGTGGCATCACACCCGTTCGGGAGGCAGAAGTAATGGCCATCCGCGAACGCGGCGCGCGGGCGATTCAAGCCGTGTATGCTGGTCTCGGTTTCCCTCCTGTAACCGATGAGGAGGTGGTGGCTGCGGTATTCGGCCATGCCAGTGAAGACATGCCGGATCGAGACAAGGTGGCGGACCTCAAGGCTGCCGAAGAATTTCTCTCGGGTGAAGAAACCGTAGTGGGTGTTATAAAGGCGCTGGCGAATGCCGGATTCGAGGAAGTGGCTCACCGGGTACTTGAGATGCAGAAACAACGCATATCGGGCGATTATCTACAGCCCGCGGCCATCGTGACCGAGACATTCCATGCGAAAAGCGGCGTCAACGATTCCAATGACTATTCTGGCCCTGGGACAGGATATCGTGTAGAAGGTGATCGATGGGAAGCATTGAAGGATATTCCCCAGGCGCAGCGCCCAGAAGACATCATTCGCCCAACCACCGATGGGCATCTCGTCCTTCGAGCAAAAGGTCCCGCGGCGGGAGGAACAACGAGCGGCGAAGTTGTCATTGCTGTCGGACCCGCCTTTGCGACGGCCATTTCCGAGACACTATCGGGGATCTCACATGAGGCGGTGATGAGGGCGTTGATATCGGGGATCGAATCGGAAGGGCTCGAGGCGAGACTGATCAAAGTCTATCAGACTTCCGATTGTGGATTCCTGGGATGGCACGGTGCGCAACTGAGTGGTTCGGGCATTGCCATTGGTCTGCAATCCAAAGGTACCATCCTAATCACCCGCAAAGATCTGAATCCGCTCAATAATCTGGAGCTGTTCGGGATGTCGCCGAATTTGACGGAGCAGTCTTACATGACCATAGGTCAGAATGCCGCGCGCTATGCACTGAATCAGCCCGTGGTTCCTGTACCTTCTATGATAGACAACATGGCACGACTAAAATACATCGTTAAGACTACGTTAATGCACCGCAAGGAAACGGAACAGGTGAGAACAGATGCACCGCCCAGAGAGATGGAGATCGCATGACCGCCCCAATTGAGGACTATCCTCTCGCCGAGAAGCAACCGGACCAGGTCAAGTCTCCGTCGGGAATCCCCCTGAATGAGATCACGCTGGAACGACT
>JABIQT010000722.1 GCA_018667995.1 Candidatus Latescibacterota bacterium | reverse complement strand
GTATCCTCGCCATGGTGGCCGTGACGCGGCTACCTTTGATCTCACATTCACTGCTCCAAAAGAGCTGAAGCTGATAAGTGTAGGCGATTTACAGCATTCCGAGTCCAAGGGAGTCATGACCACATCGCGATGGTTGACAAAAGGTGCCATTCGGAATGCGGCATTCAACATCGGATACTACAATCCTCACGAAATTCAGGATTTTGGTATGGTACCCATCACCGTTCTGGCCATAGAGGACAACCGAGGAGACTTGGATCAGGAGGTGAGTGATGACGTGGTCGGGAGTTTTAAACTATTCCGCCAGCAGTTCGGCCAGGTTCAGGCAGACCGGCTCTATGTAACTGAAACACCGTTCCCTCATGGATTGGCCTTTCCAGGTATGTTGCACCTTTCCTGGTCGGGTACGCTCGACCTGTCACCGAGAGGCTACGAAGCCGTTTTCCGAGCGCATGAAGTGGCACATCAGTGGTGGGGCATCGATGTGGACTTCACCAGCTATCATGACCAGTGGCTGAGTGAGGGTCTGGCCACCTACTGCGGCCTGCTCTTTCTTGAGACGGAGCAGGATGGTTTCGAGCGGTATATTGACCTGCTTCGTATTTGGAAGAAACACATCATAGAGATTAGCGACGGCCCATCCCGAGGCGGACGGCAAGCAGGCCCCCTCTGGCTTGGATATCGAAACAGCTCAGCCATCATGGGCATCAACTACAGCACCATAGTCTACCAGAAAGGCGCATGGGTCTTTCACATGCTACGCAGTTACATGAGAGATCTGGACACAGGAAGCGACGGACGTTTTCTGGCTGGCTTGCGGGAGTACTACGACAAATATCGGGGAAAGCAGGCCTCCACATCCGACTTTCAACAGATTATGGAAGAGCACGCTGGCTCGGATTTGGGATGGTTCTTTAACCAATGGGTGTATGGCGCAGAAATACCCACGTACCTCTTCAGTTATAGGGTGGAGCAGGTCGCCGGTAACCGCTACGTGGTTCACTGCAAAGTAGGTCAGGGAAATGTTCCTCGTGAGTTCCAGATGGCCGTTCCCATCACCATCGAATCTGAGGATGGAATGCGCACTACTGTGCGTGTACCGATACAGGGCGTTGGTGCACAATTCGAGCTACCCGCTGTACGCAGCAAGCCCAAGAAAATCCTCTTCAACGATATGGAATCAGTGCTCTGCCGAGTTGAACAGGTGCCTTGGTATCGCTTCTGAAAACAGATATTCAGTCGCATGCCCGCATATCTGGCCAATGGAATAGTTCCCTCTCAGATGATATCCAATAGGGAATGCTGCTACCGAGAGTGCGACCATGCTGGACAAATCCGAAGTCAATGTGACCAGTTGGAATCCCCAGCAGTATCGCCAATTCTCAGACCATCGATTGCGCCCCGCCCTGGAACTCCTCGACCGCTTACCAGCTGAGAATCCCAGACTGGTCTACGATTTGGGGTGCGGCGCGGGAGAGATTACGGCAATCCTCGCCGAAAAATGGACGTCCGCCAACGTTATCGGCATCGATCATTCGGATGAAATGTTGGATCATGCCCGAACGATGAAGAGCAGTATCTCATGGCAACGGGTGGACATCAACAGGTGGCGCCCTGAAGACAAGCCAGACGTCATATTCTCCAATGCGGCATTGCAGTGGGTGGATGGCCACGATCATCTTTTTCCTAAGATGATATCGCATCTGTCAGAGGGAGGATTCTTCGCAGCTCAGATGCCATTGAGCTGGAGCGCGCCTTCACACAGACTAATGAGAGAGACGCTTGAGGAGCATAATCTGGGTAATAGGGATCTCAGGGATTCGATGGGACGCAGATGGGTTGAAGACGCTAACTTCTACTACGACCTGCTATCAAAGACTGCCATGGAGATAGACATCTGGGAGACCGAATACCTGCAGATTCTGACCGGAGATGATCCCGTCCTGGAGTGGGTAAAGGGAACGGGGTTAAGACCTGTACTGCACGGTCTGAGTGACAAAGATCGTGAAACATTTCTCAATGCGTACCGTCAACGGCTGAGATCCGCCTATCCAGGCCGGGAGGACGGCCGGACGCTCTACCCGTTTCGAAGACTGTTCATCGTGGTTCAGACTTGAAGGACTAATCCGCGCGATCAGACGTCGGCATCTACCCAGTTGTTAATCTCCGCATCTCATCAGTCCCCCTAGAACCGGTCAATGACGGTAACGCCGTGCTGGGCAAATCTGCCCATGGATTCCAGTTCCGGACCGGCTTCCTCCAGCGACACACGCTTGCCAATCAGTCGTTCAGGCGATACCAGGCCGTCTGATATCATTCGGAGCATGGCATCATAACGATGGGCCTGCATCCCGTGACTACCCACAATCTCCAGTTCCCGCGCAATAACCTCGTTCATAGGTATGGCCACGTCGCTTTCTTCTGCCAGGGTCAGGCCTATTTGCACGTGCCTTCCCCGCTTGCGAAGCGATCTGACAGAATTACGACTCGTTTCTCTCATTCCCAAAGCGTCGATAGACACGTCGACGCCGCCGCCGGTGACTTCGCGAATATAGAGTGCCGGATCATCTACTTCTTTGGCGTTGACTACACTTCTCGCCCCAAGATTCGTCGCCTGCGCGAGTTTGTCGTCATCAATGTCCACGCCGATTACCCGGCCTCCCAGGGCCGTGGCTATCATGATTGCCGATAATCCCACACCACCACATCCATAGACGGCCACTGTTTTTCCTGCAGAAACGCCTCCCTGATCCACGACTCCGCGGAAAGCGGTCATGAACCGACAGCCAAGACTGGCAGCCTCAACAAATCCCAGGGAATCTGGCAGAGCAACAATGTTCGTATCGGCATGGGGGATGGCCACGAACTCGGCAAAGGAACCCCATCCAGTGAATCCAGGTTGAAATTCATTGTCGCATATGTGCTGCTGGCCAGCCTGGCACTGAGGACAATACCCACATCCCCCACAGAAGGGAACGGTCACGCGGTCACCAATCTGCACCGTGCGAACGCCTGCACCCACAGCCGATATCACGCCTGCCATCTCATGGCCTGGTACATGCGGAAAGACCGTAATACCGGTATCATGCCCCATCCAGGCGTGCCAATCGCTTCGACAGATACCATTGGCTTCGACTTTGATAACGACACCGCCCTGCCGTGGCTTCGGATCAGGCACATCTCGAACTACGAGAGGCTTCTGGAAGGCCTCCATAAGTGCTGCTTTCATCGATTCTATTCTCCGATTGGCATATTTGATATAGTTCATGACATCGCATAGCCGATTGCCAGAGTCGAACAATCGGCCAGTTGGTAATTTTGGGGGAAGTTGACAGGTGCGTCAAGGAGTATTTGGCTCCGAGAAATCACGCATGTATGGGCTCACTCCAGGAACTCGAGAACAGTTTGAATGGGCACTCAGTCACGGCCTAGTCGCCACACCAATTCGACCGTTAATTTCCTTGACAGTCGAACGTCTTTCCGTTTACTATCTCACTGTCTATCACTGACATTATTCCGCACATCAAACCCAGAAATCAAATGATTCACATTATCGACTACGAAGCCGGAAACGCGACTTCGGTCAAGCGCGCCTTGGATCATATGGGCGTGGCTTCTACCATCACTAAGGACAGCGACGAAGTCCGTGGTGCAGAACGCCTGATTTTTCCGGGTGTCGGTCGTGCCAAGTCAGCCATGCGAGTGTTGAAAGAGACGGGGATCGATAGGGCCTTGACCGATGCCTACTGGCACCGGATCCCTATTCTCGGAATTTGTATCGGGTGCCAGATTATCATGACCCGTTCCGAAGAAGACGAGGCCAATTGCCTTGATCTCATACAAGGTAATTGTCGCCGGTTTGAGCCAGTCCAGGAGCATACGAAGGTGCCCCATATGGGGTGGAATCGCCTCGCCGTGAAGAGACATCACCCTATACTCGAAGGTCTCAGTCCTATTGACGAAGTGTATTTCGTGCACTCTTACTACCCCGAACCTTCAGAATCCTCACACGTTTTTGCCACATCTGACCACGAAATTGAATTCACTGCTGCTCTCGGCCACCGAAATCTCTTTGCCGTACAATTTCATGTGGAAAAGAGCGGACCGGTTGGTTTACGTATGCTAAAGAATTTCGCAGAATGGGATGGCGAAACAGATGACGTATGACAATGGATCGCGGCTATGTTAAGTAAGCGGATTATTGCATGTCTCGATGTTCGGGACGGAAAGCTCGTCAAGAGTGTGCAGTTCGTTGACACCAAGGAAGTAGGTGATCCGGTTGCGGCGGCCCGCTCATACTACGAAGACGGTATCGACGAGTTAGTTTTCTATGATATTACCGCATCAAGCGACCGGCGAGACATAATGATTGATGTGGTCTCAGAAGTGGCATCTCAGGTCTTCATCCCTTTTTCGGTCGGCGGTGGGCTGAGGTCCGTGGAAGACTGCGGACGCGTCCTGGCGGCCGGAGCCGAGAAAGTGAATCTCAACACTGCCGCCGTGGAAAATCCCGAATTGATTACAGAGGTATCTGAAGCCTTCGGCGCTCAGGCCGTAGTACTCTCCATGGACGTTAGAAAGAACGATGCGCTCGCGGTGCTCACTTCAGGTTATGAAATCGTGACGCATGGCGGTCGGAAGCCCACGGGTATGGACGCCGTCAAATGGGCAATACGTGGTGAAAAGCTTGGGGCGGGGGAACTGGTCGTCAATGCCATCGATACGGATGGCATGCGCGAAGGGTATGAACTGATACTTACCCGCATTATTTCTGATTCGGTTTCGATTCCTGTAATTGCCTCGGGCGGAGGCGGGCATCCTGAGCACCTCGATGAGGCCTTTACACTCGGTGGGGCTGATGCTGCGTTGGTCGCGTCCATGCTACACTACGGTGACTACTCGGTCCACGATATCAAGTCCTATCTCGACGAGTTGGGACTGCCCGTCAGATTGACCTAGTCAACCAACCGTCAATCTGCTTCGATCCAAAACCAACTTCAGTACGATACCGGTGAATTGGGGAGCTGTATGAGCGTCCTGTCCGCCACTCAGATGGCATTCTGGGAAGAAAACGGATATGTGGTCATCCCTGACTCCGTTCCTCTATACCAGCTGAATGCCGTGGTCGATGAGATCTGGCAGTTTCTCGGCATGGACCCCAACGACCAGAATGACTGGTACCGGGAACCACATCGACCTGGTGGCATGGTGGAGATGTACCAGACCCAGGGCCTGTGGAATAACCGGCAGTCCACCAAAATCTACCAGGCATTTACCGAAATTTGGGGAACCGAAAAACTCTGGGTGAGCATGGACCGCGCGAATATGAAACCGCCGGTACGATCGGATAAACCAGACTGGGATCACCCCGGGATGATTCATTGGGACATGGACACGACAGGCCTGACATCCGTCACAACTCGTGTGCAGGGAGTCCTTTACCTGACGGACACGGGCACTGACCAGGGAGGTTTCCAGTGTGTTCCTGGCTTTCACCGACGCTTTCTGGATTGGGTCAATACGCAACCTGAAGACCGCGATCCAAACCGTCCGGACCTTAATGGATTGGATGTTACGTCCATTCCCGGAAATGCGGGCGATTTTCTGATCTGGCACAGCCTACTCCCGCACGGAAACGGCCGAAATACATCGGACCTCCCGAGGCTTGCCCAGTATATATCCATGTCTCCTGCCGTTTCACCCACGGAAGAGGCCCGGGAGCAGCGTATCAGAATGTGGCGCGAGCGCCTGCACCCACAAGGCACAGCCTTCCCAGGTGATGATCGCCGCCTGGAAACTGATAACCCGCCAGCCAACCTTTCCACGCTCGGCAGGAATCTCCTGGGCCTGGACCTCTGGGGACGCGATGACTGACCGCCGCGACTCATGGCTTCCCCCCAATCAGATGCCTACCACGTCCTTCCAACTCACCGGGGAACGGTCGCCATCGCCAGAAGCTTTGGATGAGGTAAATTGGCGTCTGACCGTTGACGGCCTCGTGGACAATCCTTTAAGCATGCCACTCGAAGAAGTCCGTGCACTCTCGGTAAATACACTGAAGACCGACATTCACTGTGTCACGGGTTGGTCATACCGAGCCATGAAGTTCCGGGGATTTCCGCTCTCGGAGCTGCTCGAGAGGGCTCGTGTTAGAGAGCAAGCGGGATTTGTCTGGTTCGGAGCACACTCACAGCGCAATCATGACACCTCTCTTCCGCTTGCGCTAGCCTGTGAGAACACTTGGCTGGTCACGGAGGCCCAAGGTAGGCCGCTCGAAGTCGCGCATGGCAGTCCCCTAAGATCGATCACACCCTCCCGATACTTTTACAAGAGCTTGAAGTGGCTACACAGGATTACACTCCTCAAGGAGGACCGCCTGGGATTCTGGGAACGGACCAGCAAGTACCACAACAACGGCGATCCCTGGCCTGGCGATCAACGATACGAATCTGGCAGCATGCGACCGGCTCAAATCACACGCTTTCTCGAATCTACAGATTTGGCACGATATCGGGACCGAGTCCTAGTAGGTATTGATCTATCCGGTTGGCAACCAAAGACCAGCGACCTCTCACGTCTACAACTAAAAAACTGCAATCTGCAGCGGGCTTCGCTGCAGGATGTGGATCTGCGTGAGGCCAATCTGTCGAACAGCAGCTTGCGAGGCGCAAACATGGCCCGGTGCGACCTGCGTGGCGCTGATCTTGAGGGGACCAACTTCGTGGGCACCGATCTTAGCGGCGCAGACCTCCGGGATACGATTTTGACTGCAGCACGATTCTACGAAAACTCAGATACCGAACAATCAGAAGGAGCTCAAGTCACCGGCATGCGCCTATCAGGCGTCACCGGTCTGTTTCAGGAACAACGTGCCTATCTTGAGAGCCACGGTGCGCAGGCGTAATGCAACCACGATACGAGGGTTAGATGGTTATATCTGGCATATCCAGTAGTATACTGAGATCCTACGAGTATCCGCACGGTGGTTGGGTCCTGGTACGCGTAAAAACCGATGAAGGCATCGAAGGAATTGGGGAATGTTTCGTACCGCACCAGTCCGGTAAGGGCGTATTCAGTGCGAAGTCAATTATTGACGACTGTCTTGCGCCTGCGGTTATTGGAGAGGATATACTAAACACCTCAAAACTGTGGGAGCAGATGTACGAAGTCTGCCGGCGTCTATACGACACAAGAGGCCTGGCAATCCACGCTCTGAGCGGCCTGGATATGGCTATCCTGGATGCCGCTGCCAAGACGCTCAGGATTCCGTTATACGTCCTTCTCGGAGGGCGCCACCGTGAGAAAATACGAGTCTACGTGAGTAGCGTATGGGCGGATCCGGCCGATCCAAAACCTATGCTGGAGGCAACGGCCCATTATGTGGCGCAAGAATACACGGCCATAAAATACTACGGATGGG
>JABIQT010000535.1 GCA_018667995.1 Candidatus Latescibacterota bacterium | reverse complement strand
TATCACGCAAAATCTGGTTTCAAGGTATATCGTACCGGGCGAGAAACTGCAGCAAGCACGGCAGAAGCTCCTGATCCTGCTTCTTGTTAAGATACCCGTTCTTGTTGTGGTCTGCGGCGCCATTGTGCTATCGCCCTGGTTCCATCCTGCTGGTTTTATGATCGGCACGGGATTGATCCCTGTCCTGATCGTTATTCTGGGTGGAAAGATGGCATTTTGGCCAAGATAGTATACCAGGTTCAATTTTCCCAGGTTTTGGGGTTGCAATGTATCTTAAGCCGAACTATATTAGGGCCGAACAGTAAATCTTAGGAGGGCATATTGCTCGGTATACCATTGTTTCTGCCATTAGCTGGCGGCGGTGAAGAAGAAGTACATTATTCCCTGTTGCACGGGCTCTTTCTCTTGAGCCCCTTCAAAGAGTTTATTCCCCAGCCTGACAAGCAACCGGATCTATTGCTGAACACCGGTATTGTTTTAGCATTTATCGTCGGTTTCCTGGTGATTACCGTCCGTAAACTCAAGGTAATTCCAGAAGGTACCTCGCAGAATCTGCTTGAGATCGCCCTTGAAGGTCTTACGGACTTGTTCATCGATATCGTCGGTGAAAAAGGGCGTAAATACATTCCTTTTATCTCTACGTTTTTTCTATACATCCTACTTCTTAATTTCATTGGCCTTGTGCCAGGATTTCAGTCGCCGACGGCTGATCTGAATACCACACTGGGCTTTGCTTTGATCGGTGTTGTTGCCGTCCAGCTGATTGCGATTAAGGAACTTGGATTCGGATCATATCTTAAGCACTTCTGGGGCGAACCAGCATGGTTGGGGCCCCTGATGTTGCCGTTGCACATTATCGGCGAACTCGCAAAGGTCGTGTCGCTCGCTTTTCGTCTTTACGGAAACATGTTTGGCAAAGAGACAGTGATTGCTGTGTTGATGGGCTTTTCTCCCGTCTTGCTAATTGGTCATTTCGAGATACCCTATGTGCCATTGCAGTTGCCGATGCTACTTTTCGGTGCATTTGTAGGGCTGCTGCAGGCGATGGTTTTTTCTGTTCTTGTGGCCATATACATCGCCCAGTTTATCGAAGGTCATGATAACGAAGAGCATCATTAATTGCGAATCGGACGAACGGCAGATGGTGGCAGCTAGGCGTCCGCTCCCTTGATCAATGTCGCCATTAAGTTAGGTCTCAGAAAGGAGAACTACATGTTGTACTACATGGGTCTGGCACTGGCTATCGGAATAGGTCTTCCGCTATGTGTCATCGGTGCGGGTCTTGGGCAGGGCATTGCTACGGCGTACGCCGTACAGGGCGTGTCCCGCCAGCCGGAGGCAGCAGGTCGTATTCAGCTGATGATGATCATCGGCTTAGCACTTATTGAGTCTCTGGTCATCTATTCATTGGTCATTGCGTTCCTCTTGCTTGGCAACCTGCCTACATTCGAACAGATCCTGCAACTGGCGCAGGCCGGAAACTAGTCAATGGCAAATCGGTAAGCGTCCAGGTTAACAATTATGAGGACGCTCTTCAGCAAATGAACTAAGGAATCTGACGCGTGGAAACTCTTTTACATAGCCTTGGAATAAACCCGAGCGCACTCATCCTGCAGATTTTCGGATTCTTTCTACTGTTTCTGATCCTTAAGAAGTACGTATTCGGCCAGGTGGCGGATGTGGTTGAGGCGCGGAAAAAGGACATTCAAGATCGCCTGGCCAAGTTGGAGAAGGACCAGAAGAACCTGGACAGTCTTCATGAAGAAGTAGCACGGAAATTGGCGGAGATCGAGATGGAGGCCCGCAGCAGGATGCAGACAGCCATTGAGGATGCCAACACACAGCGAGAGAAGATACTTGAGGCTGCAGCAGATGATGCAGAGCAGGCCCTCACCAAGGCCAGGCTTGAAATACAGCGTGAGAAGAATCAGGCTATCATGGAATTGCGGGCACAAGTAGGTGACTTGGCCATGCAGATTGCAGGTCGTGTTCTGGATACGGAGCTGGATGAGGGAAGGCACAAGGCAGTTATTGACGGATTCATAGATCAGTTGCCCGTGTCCAGCTGAAGCTGACATGATGGAGATGTGATGGCTAAGAGCACAGATATTCCATTCAGGTACGCAACCGCGTGGCTGGACGCCGCTCAGGAGAGCGGGGTATTGGCAGAAGTAAGGCGGGACATTGAGGGTCTGCAGAAATTGATGGATTCGTCGGAAGAATTGGGACTTTTCCTTCAAGATCGGTCGCTGACTGTTTCCGTAAAGCAAGGCATAATTGGTGATATCTTTCAGGAAAAAGTGCAACAGATTACGCTCAATTTCGTGCTATTGACGGTGGCTAAAAAACGTGAGCGGTTTCTGAGTGAAATTCTGGTCGCATGCGTTTCTCTGCTTGATGAGCTTGACGGAATTGTGAATGCGGACGTAATAAGTACCGTGAAGATGGCCGTGGAACAGACCGATGCACTTCAGACAAAGCTCGAAGCCTATACAGGAAAGACAATCCGGATGCATAGTTCAGTAGATCCAGGACTGATAGGGGGCTTCATAGCCAAGGTTGGGGATACCGTGTTTGACAGTAGTCTCCATGTGCATATGCAATCGATCAGGCAGGCCCTTGTTGGCCGTTAGAAATACATGATATTCAGGCAACACCTATTAATTTAGCGGGGAATGGGAGAAAGTTATGGCGCTTGACGCTTTGGAGGTCCGTGCGGACGAAGTCTCGGAACTCCTGAAAAAACAGGTGCTCGACTTCAAGCGCGAAGTCGACATATATGAGACCGGGACAATTATCCAGGTAGGCGACGGTATAGCTCGTGTTCACGGACTCTCCAACGTCATGGCTGGTGAATTGGTTGAATTGCCCAATGATGTCGTTGGCATGGTACTTAATCTGGAAGAAGACAATGTAGGCTGTATTCTGTTTGGCGATGATACACAGGTAAAAGAGGGCGACTCTGTTCGAAGGACCCAGAAAATCGCTGAGTGTACTGTCGGTGATGGACTCCTTGGCCGTGTGGTCGATCCGCTCGGACGACCTGTGGACGGTAAGGGTCCCATTGAGAATCCAGAGACTCGCCCAATCGAGCGGAAGGCACCCGGCGTGATTCAGCGCCAGCCCGTGTCTGAACCGATGTATACCGGTTTGAAAGTTATCGATAGTATGTTTGCTGTGGGAAGAGGACAGCGCGAACTCATAATCGGAGATAGACAAACTGGCAAGACGGCAGTGGCGGTGGATGCCATAATAAACCAAAAAGGCCAGGATGTAGCCTGCATCTATGTGGCAATTGGCCAAAAGGGTTCCACGGTTGCAAAGACTGTGAAAACGCTTGAGGACGCTGGGGCAATGGAGTATACGGTTGTCGTATCGGCTCCCGCCAGTTCACCAGCTCCCATGCAATACATGGCTCCTTATGCAGGGGCTGCTATGGGTGAGTTTTACCGAGATAATGGCCGTCATGCACTGGCTGTCTACGATGATCTCTCAAAACACGCAGTGGCCTATAGGCAACTTTCACTCAATCTACGAAGACCACCCGGGCGCGAAGCATATCCGGGCGATGTATTTTATGTACACTCGCGTCTATTGGAACGGGCCGCCAAAATGAGTGATGACGCAGGCGGTGGGTCGTTGACGGCCCTGCCCGTGATAGAAACACAGTTTGGTGACGTATCGACCTACATCCCAACCAATGTTATTTCGATTACAGACGGGCAGATATATTTGGAATCGAATTTGTTTTATGCAGGTGTACGTCCTGCCGTTAACGTGGGCCTATCAGTTTCCAGAGTTGGTGGTGCGGCACAAATTCCCGCCATGAGCCATCGTCATGTTTCCAAACAGTTGAAAGTCGCCCTGGCACGATACCGAGAGTTGGAGGCATTTGCTAGATTCGGAACATCGGGACTCGATAAATCTACGCAGCAGGAGCTCCATTTGGGTGAGCGGCTGGTCGAACTCTTAAAACAGGACCAATACGCGCCATTGCCAGTAGAAAAACAGATCATCTCCATCTATGCCGGAGTCAACGGGTTTCTAAACGGCATAGACGTGGAAGAGGTACGAAGATTTGAGAAAGAACTTCTCGAGTTTATCGAAATGAAGAATCCTGATATAGGTGACGAGATCAGAGAAAAACAGAAACTAACTGCCGACCTGGAAAAGCGAATTGTGGCTGCCATTGAGGCCTTTACAGCGACGTTTCAGAAGTAAAGATAGAGCCATGGAAAGGGCAACATGCCGTCCTTAAAGGAAATCCGGCGACGGATTGGTGGCACGAAAGACATTCAGAAGATAACGAGGGCTATGCAGACAGTCGCGGGTGTCCGCCTACGTCGTGCACAGGATCAGCTCTTTGCTGCCAGACCTTACTCGGATAAGATGAAGCAGTTACTTCAGCATTTGTCTGCACAGGCTGATAAGAACGCGCATCCTCTGCTAGCTGAGCGTGAGGTGAGGGCATCGGTGTTGGTGGTAGTCACAGCAGATCGTGGATTTTGTGGTAGCTTCAATTCCAATGTGATTCGCCGAGCACTTGAAACACATAGCGCCACTGACCTGCCTCCCAGTTTAATCTGCATCGGCCGTAAAGGTGCGGAGACACTTAAACGTAGCAAGGTCAACATTATAGAAGGCTACCTGAATGTTTTTCAGGCATTGGAATACTCAGATGCCATGGATATAGCAGATCAGCTGATCGGCATGTATACGGCAGGCGAGATTGATCGCGTCGATGTTCTTTACAACGAATTCAAATCAGCCGGACAACAGAACCTTGTGCTTGAACAACTACTTCCTGTTGTGCCAGAGACTCCTAAGGAAGATCCATTTTTCACGGGATACATCTACGAACCGTCGCAGGCCGTGTTGCTAAACGACCTGTTACCGCAGCACTTTAGGTTTCAGATTTGGCGCACCCTGTTGGAGTCCAATACGGCTGAAGAAGCAGCTCGAATGCTGGCAATGGATAATGCGACTCGAAACGCAGGCGATCTTATTGATGAATTGACATTGTCTGCGAATAAGCTACGTCAATCAACTATTACATCAGAATTGATGGATATTGTCGGTGGTGCCGAAGCTATTAAGTAACTTTGGATCCACTTGAGCCTTATGTATGGTGAAAGGTAGTGCGATGAGTACTGATACCTCAAACAACGGGACTGTGGCGCAAATAATCGGTGCTGTAGTCGACGTGGAGTTCCCGGCAGGACATCTTCCAGAGATACTTAACGCTATCGAAATCAGAAAATCCGACGCCGAAGCCCCACTCACATTGGAGGTGCAGCAGCATCTTGGTGAAAACAAAGTGCGATGTATCGCCATGGATGCGACTGATGGACTAGTACGGGGCGCACCGGCAACTGATACGGGGCGGCCCATTACGATTCCAGTGGGGCCGAATGTTCTGGGACGGTTGATCAATGTCCTCGGGGAACCTATAGATGAGCGTGGTCCTATCGAAGCCGAAAAAAGCCTGCCTATCCATCGCCATGCACCGGAACAAGCCGATCTGACCACTTCAGATGAAATGTTTGAAACCGGCATCAAAGTGATAGATCTCGTCGAACCTTATACCCGTGGTGGAAAAACAGGACTGTTCGGTGGTGCGGGCGTGGGAAAAACGGTTTTGATCAAAGAACTGATCAACAATATTGCCCGCGAGCATGGCGGATACTCGGTGTTTGCTGGTGTAGGAGAACGCACACGTGAAGGCAATGACCTCTGGCTTGAGATGGAGGAAGCCAACGTTCTGGACAAGACAGCCCTAGTATTCGGACAGATGAACGAACCTCCCGGAGTACGGCTTCGAATCGGCCTAACTGGTGTTACCATGGCCGAGTATTTCCGCGATGAAGAGGGCCGAGATGTCTTACTTTTTATAGACAACATATTCAGATTCGTCCAAGCGGGCTCAGAAGTATCAGCTTTGCTTGGTAGGCTTCCTTCCGCCGTAGGTTACCAACCAACGTTGGCCACCGAAATGGGTGAATTGCAGGAGAGGATTACTTCAACACATCGAGGTGCCATCACATCCGTCCAAGCCATTTACGTACCCGCTGATGATTATACAGATCCTGCAATCGTTACAGCCTTC
>JABIQT010000244.1 GCA_018667995.1 Candidatus Latescibacterota bacterium | reverse complement strand
CGTTTTAGGTAAGTTGGCGGCAGTGGTCGCCCATGAGCTGAATAATCCGCTCGCAGCCATCTCAATGTACAATCAAATGATGGAGTCCGAGCTACCAGAACCGTCCCCATTCGATGAACATATTGATGTGATCAAGCGAAACACCAAATCGTGTCAACAGATTATACATGATCTGTTGGATTACGCCCGGATACCGCAACCGAAAATTCAGGAAACGGACCTACACAAGCTTCTCAATGATGTAGTTCTATTTTTGCGACCATTACACGGGGACTCCAGCATTTCCATAGTCCGTAACTTCGAATCAGATGATGCTATCTGTTGGGGAGACCCAACGCAATTGCAGCAAGTCTTTGTGAATCTTCTGGTGAACGCTATTCAGGCTGTTGACGAGCAAAGCGGCACGGTGCGAATGTATACGAGAGACGTAGACGAAGGAAGGGCGATCGCTGTCCGTATTGAGGACAACGGATCGGGAATTGACGAGGCACACAGAAAGGATATATTCGACCCATTCTTTACCACTAAGAGCATCGGTGGTACCGGACTGGGTCTTTCAACATCCGCACGTATTATCGAGGCGCATGAGGGCACACTCGAATTATCGTCCTCGAAACCAGGACATACAGTATTCCAGGTGATACTTCCCCACCTGCGCACGCAGCAAACTACATCGCTCGTTCAGATAGAGTCTGACGAAACAATTGGAATAACTATATGAGAAACAATGGCACGCATGTGTCCTATGATTTAATCGAGTTAAACATACTTGTAGTTGACGACCAGGAGGATGTCAGACGCGGATTGAGTAGGCTTCTCGAATCGCAGGGCTGCCACGTCGAAATGGCCTCATCTGCTGAAATGGCCATGGATGCGCTGGCCCGCGACAGCTTTGATCTCGTTTTTACAGATCTAAAAATGGCCGGCATGTCCGGCGATGAACTTCTGGAGAAAATCAAGGTACAGTGGCCCGAAGTTGAGGTCGTTTTGATCACGGGATATGGAACGATCGAGCTCGCGGTATCGTGTTTGATGAACGGTGCGGCACATTTCATAACTAAGCCATTTGACAACGAGGACATACTCACGTTCGTCCGAAGAATCGGCTATAGTATCATTTCACGGCGGCAGGCAGAGGCAAACCTGTCCCGATACCAGTCCCATTCCATCATCGCAGTGGATCCAGCGATGCGCGCGGTTCTGGAAATGGTTGATCAGATTGCAGCTACAGCTGTGCCAGTCCTCATTGAAGGAGCCAGCGGAACCGGCAAGGAGTTAATTGCCCATGAAATACACAATCGGAGTAATCTCAAGGACAATCCATTTCTTGCCATAAACTGTATTGCCCTACCGGATTCACTTCTTGAGTCTGAACTTTTCGGATATAAACGGGGCGCCTTTACCGGAGCTCATAAGGATACAAAAGGCATATTTGAGCAAGTTCGGGGGGGCACGATATTTCTTGATGAGATCGCCTCCATGTCCATTTCATTTCAAGGTAAACTGTTGCGGGTATTGCAGGAGAAGACGATTCGACCACTCGGTGAATCGCAGGATGTACCCGTAGATTTCAGGCTCGTGGCAGCATCAAATCGATCGCTGGAGGAACTGGTCACTGAAGGAGTTTTTCGTGAGGATCTTTTCTATCGACTACAAGTGGTTAAATTGCCGCTGCCGGGCCTCGATCAACGGCCGGAATGCATTCCAGCCCTTGCGCAGTATTTCCTCAACAGGGCGGCAAGCGAACTGTCGGTAGACAAGGATAAATGCCCGGAAATGACATCTGCGGCAATGTCCGCACTCGGGCAGCACCACTGGAAGGGAAATGTACGAGAACTGGAGAACGCCATCTACAGGGCGGTGGTCCTCTGCCGTGGTGACCGGATACTGCCCAATCATTTTGGCTTTACCGATGAATCCACGACAACTCCGGATCTGACAGTCGATTCGGACACGTACGAGGAAGGAAAACAGAGGGCTATAGAGTCCTACCAGCGACAGTTCGTGGCCACAACACTTGAACAGACAAAAGGAAACATCTCAAAAGCAGCGGAGCTATCCGGTCTCACGCGTGCGGCTTTCCAGAGAATCATGAGGAAGCTTGAGGTTGGCCGTTTGTAGACGATGGTACGGCTGCATTAGAAAAACCCACCTCCTCACAAGTAGCGGACCAAGTCTACCGGGTCCTGATACTTGTAGGGAAGTGGGTTTTTTTATTCGGTACTATCTTTGGTTTCTTAGTGGATGTTGGAGCCTACACAATGACATCCCATTAGCCGGCCGCTGTCGCCGGTGAATCATCATGTGACGCATGCTCCTGTGGTAAACTTTCTACCAGATAGGGATCATTGATCGGTGTCAGATTGTGCTTGCCCAGGGTAGTAACGACAACTCGTGCAAACAGGGCAAGGAGACCAACCGCTGGACCGATATCCCAAATGCTGAATGTCGGGATCGTGCCGGTGGTGGCGGGCATCACCATTATGTACAGGTCCAACCAGTGACCAACCAGGATCAACAATGACACCTGTAACATGGTCCTCTCATTCCGTTTGCAGACACGCGGCATCAGGATAAAGAAAGGAATCAGCCAGTTACAGACCACGTTGAGAGTCGATAACGTTCCCCATCCACCGAAGTGTCGATATACATAATAGGTCGTCTCTTCGGGGATATTGGAATACCAGATAAGCATATGCTGAGATACCCACAGATATACCCAGAATATGCAGAATGCCAGCATCATGGTTCCGACGGTCTGCAATTGATCGATCGTAAAGATATGTCCGTAGCCTGCTCGGCGTAGAACCACTATCAATACCGCGATCATGGCGAGACACGTCAGGAAAGATCCCGCAAGGTTCTGAAACCCGAAGACCGTGCTATACCAATGCGGCTGTAGCGACATCAGAAGGTCAAAGCTGGCCAAGCAAAACGTATAAACTCCCACAAGGATAAAGATCGCGCTATTTCTGACGTTTTTATGCGTGAATGCGAGATCTGGATCCGCATCCTGCCGTAGGGAGTTCTTTCGGATTACATGACTTAGCCCGATCCAGATCGCGAAGTAGGCGACGATTCGGATCACAAAGAATGGAACGTTCAACCAAGCGGATTTTTCCTGCAGCATAGCATCCTGAGCCACAACAGCTTCATGGCTCCACTCATACAACGTATGGATACCGAGAATGAGCAGTAGCGCCCCAGCTGCGGCATAGGGAAGTGTGGCACTCATTGCTTCAGGAATACGGCGAAGGGAGGTCGCCCAGCCACCATTGGTCACATATTGAATGGCAATGAAGAACGTGGCCCCCATGCCGAGGCCGATCAAATAATACTCGGCAATGAGAAATCCCGACCAAGCCCGATCCGGAGCGATAAGCAACCCCAGAAGAAAGCATATCAATCCAAATACCATGGTACCGATTATTACACGATTTGCTGTCTGTGATATCTCAAAGCGTGGTATTGAGGGTGTCATCTTGAGCCTCTTGTGCCTGTTGTTGGGCCGTGGCCTGCATCTGTCGGATGTATGCTATGACCTGCCATCTGTCCTCCGGCAACACCTGTACAGCATAAGCCGGCATGTTCTTAAAACCGTAAGTTAGAATGTGATATATTTCACCGTCAGCCCTGGCTGCAGCTTGATCGGTATGTAGCGAGGTCGGGGGAGGATATCCCCGACTCACAACAGGACCGTCACCCAGCCCAGCCGCACCGTGGCAGGGCTGGCAGTAGATCCCGTATACTTCCTGGCCTCTCGCCGGATCTATGGTCGCCTCCGTAAGGGGCGACATTAACTCGGCGCCGGCTCTGCTTACTTCCTCTTCCGCAATGCCATAATGTATCGGTGTAAATCCCCGCGGAATCGTTCCTTCCGGTGGTGTGAGTTGGGTAATTCCTCCGGGCAGATGCGGGTTCGGAGTCTGCGATTTATAGGCGACAGACTCGTACATGTCGTCATAGTATATATAGCTCCGCTCTTCAGGATCTTGTCCAAGAATGCGCTCGAGAACCAACAAGCCTATCAATATCAGCAATGCACCAGCTATGATCGATTTCACGATACAGCCTCCGGGAGTTCCATGATCTCGGCCACATGGTAGCGTGACCAGATCGCCGTGATCTCGTTCAGGTCAAAGGAAGCATCGCGGCGCTCCAATGCCAACGCGAACCGATGATTGGTCACATCGGGGTGAATGAGACGTTCCCGTTTGCCTGGGTACAATCCATTGCGAGCAAGCATGGTAATAGTGACGCCAACTCCTCCGGCAAGAACGATGCATTCAAACATCACCGGTAGATACGCCGGAAGCGAATTAAACGGTCGCCCCCCCACGTTAACGGCCCAATCAATTCCGTTAATCCAGAATTGTCCCAGCACAGCCACTGAAAAGCCTGCCAATGCGAACACTAAACATGCCCAGGTCAGTTTGCTGGGCTTTAGTCCCATGGCCTCCGGCAATCCATGCACGGCATAGGGCGCGTAGGTGTCGTATATTCCATAGCCAGTGCCTCTTGTCTCCTCGGTAGCGCCGACGATATCTTCTTCAGTTTCAAAGATTCCTACCACGTATTGGCTATTCATGGGTCCGATCCTGTCTTGTGCAAGTTTCATGAGGCGGCCACCTCGCGATCAACTACGGTTGTTTCTGCCTCCTGATTGCTCAGAAGAGAATTCGTCTCTGCCGAATCGGGTGGCCATTTCTGCCTGTGTCGTCCGACACTCAGAACCCCTTTTACCTCACCAATGGCGATGAAGGGAACGAATCGTACGAATAGCAGAAATAGTGTAAAGAACAGTCCGAAACTTCCAATCAATGTAGCAATTTCAATTGTTGTGGGCGCATACATAGCCCAACTCGAAGGTAAGAAATCACGGTGTAAGGACGTAACAATGATGACAAATCGTTCAAACCACATGCCGATATTAATGAAAATCGAGATCATGAAAACAAACCACAGCGTTCGGCGCAGCTTCCTGATCCAGAATAGCTGAGGGATGAAGACGTTGCACGTCACCATGGTCCAATAGGCCCATGCGTAGGGCCCCATAGCTCGGTTGATGAAGGTAAATCGTTCGTATTCATTCACCGAATACCACGCCATGAACATTTCTGTGGCGTACGCTACACCCACAATCCCGCCCGTGGCAATGATGACCTTACACATCTTCTCCACATGATCTACGGTGATGTATTCCTCGTAGTTCATCACCTTCCTGGCAATTATCATCAGCGTGAGGACCATGGCAAACCCGGAAAAGACAGCACCAGCAACG
>JABIQT010000413.1 GCA_018667995.1 Candidatus Latescibacterota bacterium | reverse complement strand
TTAGTCTGGATTCATTACCAGAACACGTTTCCGAGAGTCGCTCTATGCGACGCAGGGATTTTCTCAAGACGGCAGGCGCTGCGGCCAGCCTTGCAGCATTTCTACCCACGGACGCTTTAGAGCGTGTCGAGGCTGCGGTGGTAGACGCCGCAGAACTGACGCCACATCAGGCAGCACGGGATGAAGCGCTATGGCGTGAAGTGAAGCAAGCATTCACCGTGCATCGCGGACTTATCCATCTGGATAACGGATATACATGCCCAACTCCTGCCGTCGTCACGGAAGCCGTGATCCGGTACATTCGGGAACAGGAGCAGGGCCCCTACGGTCTGTTCGTCAGGGAGGCCAGAGATCGCATGGCGCCGGTCAAGAGGTCCTTGGCTGAGTTATTCGGCAGTGGTCCGGGGGAAATCGCTCTGGTTAGAAATGCGACTGAAGCGCTCAAAACGGTACTCTACGGATTCCCGTTGAAGGCGGGGGACGAAGTCCTTACGACCATGCAGGATTATGGCTCCATGGTGAGCGCGCTGAAGAACCGGGAGAAGGAAGAGGGAATCAGGTTAGTCCAGGTGCGGGTGCCCACGCCACCTGAATCCATGGACGACCTGGTGGCTATTTTTGAGCGGGCCATTACATCCGCGACCAAACTTATTCTCGTGTCCCATGTGACGTACACGGCGGGCCAGGTATTTCCGGTCAAACGGATCTGTGATCTGGCGCACCAGCACGGTATCGAGGTCGTAGTGGACGGGGCACATGCTTTTGGGCAGATCGATTTCAAGGTGTCGGAACTGGGCTGTGATTACTACGGATCCAGCCTGCACAAATGGCTGTATGCGCCCAAAGGTACGGGTATGCTCTACATGAGGCAAGCGCACGTCGAGAAGATAAAGCCCCTCTACGGAACGTATTCAAGTCGGCGACCCGGAGCCGAAAAGAGTATGCGCAAGTATGAATCCGTGGGCACACTTTCCCAGGCCCCGTATCTGGCCATAGGTGAAGCTGTCGCCTTTCACAACGCCATAGGTCCCAAGCGTAAGGAAGAACGCCTGCGTTACATCAAGGACTACTGGGCCGATCGCCTTCGTCGACATCCACGCATCAACGTTTTTACACCCTCCGATCCGGAGATGAGCTGTTGCATTGCAGCGGTAGGTATTGAGGGTGTCGATCCCAGTGCTATGCGGGATTACCTCTGGGAAGAGCACCAGATACTGACATCCCGAGGATATTATGAGGGCGAAGGCAACAATCTGCATTGGGTGCGTGTCTCACCGAACCTCTACACGCAGCTCCCCGAACTGGACTACTTCTGCGATGTGATGGAACGGCTGGCGGAAAGCGGCCTACCCGAACCATACAAGAGCTACGAGCCGAATCCAAGGCGCTTTCGATAAAAAGGCGATTGGTTTCAGTAAACAGCAAATTCGCGTCAGAAGTCACCAGGTTGATTCACAGGAATTGCTTGGAATCAGAACCGAATCAATACAACGGTACACCGACGGTGCTCTTCGATGCGGTGGTTCCACTAGTATAGTGAAGACGGCGATGTGCTCTACGCCACTCCTGATCTGTTCAGTGTGCACACCGTTTCAGGAGGTCCGCACGATTCGTTTGCCTCGATGCGCTGAAGTCGTCTACGACTTATTCAATCGGCGCATCTTGGGGCATCATCAGAGATTGAAGTTGTGTTACCAGCCGCATCGACAGCCATTTATTACACGGGCGACGATGCGCCCATCAAATCGAGGTTATTCCATGTATAGACCAACCAGGAGAGGCATTGATTCATGAAAATTATCGACCTGAAATGTGCCATTATCGGTCAAAACCCCGTGGTTCGGATAGTTACAGATGAAGGCATCTCCGGATACGGAGAGGCCGAGGCCTCAAAGCCCTATCTGAAGCCTCACGTTTTATTCTACAAGGATAGAATTCTTGGAAAAGATCCGACAGACGTGGAACGGGTCATGTTGGGTATTCGCAGAATGGGGAGCTTCAAGCCATGGGGCAGTGCGGTAAGCGCGATTGAGATGGCCCTGTGGGACATAGCAGGTAAGGCGGCAGGGGTGCCGGTC
>JABIQT010000369.1 GCA_018667995.1 Candidatus Latescibacterota bacterium | reverse complement strand
TGCCAGCGTCTGCGAATACCGTAAAGAGACCTGCACCTCCACTATAGAAATCAAATTTGTCGAAAGCATAGATTCGGGTATGATCAAATGTCCCACCTGAGATCGTGAACATATTCGCCTGCACGACGATCCAATCTTTGTTCAGTCCGATATTCGGGGAGTCCATCCAGAGCTGATCGTTGAGATCGGCGTCGAGCGAGTAGAGATACCAGTTTCCAGCAGGATCGCCCGTGAGTGATACGGCCAGGAGCAATGCAGAGGTGGGCGAAGCTCCGTCGCCTACTGCTGTGAATATCCATCGATCGTTAAATCGATCGTAAAGCAATCTGGGCGCGAAAACACTGAAACTTCCAAGAGGCGACCAGAACGCGTCGAGAGATACCGTCCCAATTTCATTGCCCGCGCGGTCCTGTACGCGGACATCGCTGTTCAGCGCTACCATCAAGTGATTTGGACCTGCCGCACCGTGAGTATCGGGTGGTATGGTCAAGCCATTGTCTGCCAAGGCCTGAAAGTCAGAGGAAGGATCGGGCGAAAGTAGGGAGGCGTCACGGCTGCGTGCACCTGGGCGATTAACCAGGTTTGGAGGTCTTATGCCCGGTACATCAGGGCTTTTGGGTAGCGCCCTGGTGGCTGGCATGATCTTTCTAGATCCGGGTCCGGAGATAACGGTCTGCCGGGCAGACATTCGCTCAGTCATGTTGACAAGGACCCGTCGCTCGGATGCTCCTCGAGATCCAGTTTGTGACTGTTCAGCATGTGCCCAGGGCACCCACGCTAACCAAACCACCAACAATATTGGCTTCGTCCGTCGAAACACAAGAGCCAGCACTGACCCATTCGCAGTCATCGGAGGACCCTCCACTTTTATTGTGAGTATGTAGCCTTTAATAGGTAGGAAAATAGAGTCCGTCAATGCCCTTACTTCAGCATGACGATATAACCAAATCAAACTTCATTTGAGATTTATTTGGTTTGGAGGCCTTCAGCCAATTATCTTAGGTATAGTCTAATTCAAAAACGATACGCATTGACGTTATATCCAGATCGGAACCGCAAGTATGTGGACGGTGATTCTGAAGGGCATCTTGACGGAAAGACGGAAGTCGCCTTCCAGTACCTTTATGCGTTGACAGACTGGGCAATCGGTGGTAGGTGACAGGTCAATTGGACCCGGTAGAATGACAGCCCGTAGAACTTTTCCAATCGTGCACCACACGGAGGACCAACAGCCGAGACAGGAATGCTCGATAGATCTGAGGGATCATTGATCCATTCGTCTATATCATTGTACTAAGCGCCACAAACACTCGCGGGGACTCTAACCTCCACACCCAAAACAAGGAGCAGAATCATGGCCAGAGGCTATATGGGTAAGATACTTAACGTCGATCTCTCCACAGGTAAGCTCTGGGACGAGACACTCGATGAGAAGCTGTGTCGAGACTTTCTGGGCGGCTATGGAATTGGCGCAAAACTGCTGTTTGACCGTATGCCAGGGGGTGTGGATGCATTAGGGCCACAGAATCTCCTTGGGTTCTTTACCGGTCCTCTCACGGGTTCGCCATCCATTGAGGGCAACCGATTTGTAGTCGTATGCAAATCGCCATTGACCGAGACCTGGGGCGACGCCAATTGTGGCGGCACATTCGGACCGAGTCTTAAATTTGCCGGATATGACGGCATTCTCTTCAGTGGTATCGCCGACAAACCAGTCTATCTCAATATTGAAGCAGGCGTGGCGGAGCTCCGTGATGCGGCTTTTCTATGGGGTAAAGATTCCAATGAAACAGAAGATATGCTCAAAGATACCCTCGGTGCGACCAAAGGACGCGATGGGAAGAAGGTTGAAGTCGCATGCATCGGGCAGGCCGGTGAGAATCTGAGCCTGGTCTCGGCCATCATGAACGACAAAGGCCGGGCGGCAGGACGCTCAGGCGTGGGTGCGGTAATGGGTTCCAAGATGCTGAAAGCCATCGCCGTCTCCGGTAACGCCGATGTACCCCTATTTGACGAACAGAAAGCAAAAGACGCACGCAAGAAATACATGAAACTCACGGGTGGCGCCTACGAG
>JABIQT010000718.1 GCA_018667995.1 Candidatus Latescibacterota bacterium | reverse complement strand
TCCGGAAATAGAGGTGTCGGTCCTGGGTGGCCGCACGGAGGATCGCCTTCGCCAACTTTGCGATCAATACGATGTGCCGGGATGGACCAAGGACTACGAAACAATTATATCCGATTCCTCCCTTGATGCGGTTCTCATTGCGACACCACATTCCCACCATGTTTCTTGGGCCATCAAGGCTGTGGAGGCGGGTAAGCACGTCCTCATCCAGAAACCACTGTGTGGACAGATGGATGAAGCCCACGCGTTTGTCTCCGCCGCAGAGCGTTGCGACAGGACCGTCTTATGCATGCCCCACCACGCAGACTATATATACGGACTGCGGCAACGTTGTCTGGACGGAGATATAGGGAGAATATCTGGAGCGCGCTGCCGGGCAAGTCATGGAGGTCCAGAGATTTACTATGCAGGCGTGCGTGAAACATTCGGCGAGGCGGAAGACGACCTTTGGTTTTTCAACGCAGATAAAGCCAGCGTTGGCGCTCTATTCGATATGGGTGTGTACGCCGTGGCAACGCTTGTGGCCATTTTGGGACCTGCCGAGCAGGTAACAGGAATGACCGCGACATTCGACAAACCCACTTCCCTCGAAGACAGCGCTGTTTTGGTGCTTTGCATGAAGAACGGCGCGTTGGTTACTGCCGAGACAGGTTGGTGCGACCCGGCCCGCACTCGGGAACTCACCATTCACGGAACTGCAGGCAAATATACGCTCCCGGGGAGTGGTGATTCGGAACTCACGCGCTGGACCCCCACATCCTATACGGATGAGCACGCGCCAACGGCACAGGAACCGCTTCAATTTGAACAGACCATCGGCAACGTGCACGACCACTTTCTTTCGTGTATCCGACGGGGGGAACAACCGCTCCTCTCAAATGTATGGGCGGCTCGCCACGTCACTGAAATTCTTCTGGCCGGCCTGGAATCCGCCAGGACTGGAGCAACCATTTCTCTGAAAACGACTGACACGTACACCCACTGACCGAATAACTGATACTTGGAGGCACCCGGATGCGCGTAGCTGTTCTTGGTATGGCACACGATCATATGTGGGGAAACATCGACGACCTTATGAATCGCCCGGATGTCGAACTTGTGGCAGGAGCCGATCCAAACGCCGCTCTGCTGGATCGGTTTCGCACTTACACAGATTGTGACCGGCTCTATGATTCGTACGAAAACCTGATAGATGAGGTCAAGCCAGACGCAATCCTCTGCTTTTCGGCCACGGCGCACCATGTGGACGTCGTAGCACTCTGTGCAGAGCGAGGATTACCTGTGATGGTAGAAAAACCCATGGCGGCCTCGCTTGAGCAGGCAGACCGCATGCTGGCGGCTGCTCGCAGCACAGGGATCTGTCTGATGGTAAACTGGCCCATGGCCTGGTCCCGGCCAATCAGGACTGCACTGAGATTGGTCCAGGAAGGAAGCATAGGCAACTTGTGGCAGATAACTTGGCGCGGCGGTCATGCCGGACCTGATGACATCGGTTGTTCGGAAGAATTCTGCGAGTTTCTGTTCGACAAGGAGCTGAACGGTGCGGGAGCTTTTGGCGACTACACAGGATACGGGGCCTGCATATGTTTATTATTCATGGGAGGATCACCCAATAGCGTAATGGGTATGGCTGGGCGCCTCGTTAAGAAGCACTTGCTCGTGGACGACAACGGAATTGTCCTGTTGCGGTACCCGGGGGCCATCTGTCGTCTTGAGATGACATGGACCGAAGCGGTCTCACACGTACCACCACACGACCCCGTGTTCTATGGCAAAGACGGAACCATCGTAGCCGGTGAAGAGGTTGTGCTCCACACCAAGGACACGCCTGACGGTACAACCGTTCCGCTGGACGAACTACCGAGCGGAGAAATGAATGCAGTAGATCACTTCGTTACGTGCGTCAGAGACGGCGTCCCACCCAAAGGACAGGCGAGTCCGGAACTATCACGAAATGCCCAGGAAATCATCGAGGCAGGACTAAGATCGGCGGCGGCGGGCATGGAGGTTCAGTTGCCTGTGGAGGATCATCTTTTTCGATAGAGTGGCTGGGGAATTGCGCTTAGACTGGCGGGCATCAAAGCTGAGATTCAGCATATAACTGACTGGTTTTTGACACGGCTTGACGCTACGGATATATTGGCGAATAGTCTTGTTCAGCCCGATAGATAAAGCATACGGCCAGCCATCAAACCCTTATTCGGAGGACTACAAAATGGACCGAAACTTTGCTCTCGAATTCGTGCGAGTCACCGAAGCGGCCGCACTCTCCTGTGCCCGGTATATGGGGCGCGGCGATGAAACGCTGGCTGATCATGCAGCCGTGGAAGCCATGCGTCAGTCGCTTAACTCCATCAACTTTACGGGAACCGTGGTCATCGGGGAGGGAGAACGGGATGAGGCCCCCATGCTCTACATCGGTGAAAAGGTCGGCAACGGCAAAGGGCCTATCTTTGATTTAGCACTGGATCCTCTTGAAGGTACCACCATATGTGCCTTGGGTGGCAACAATGCCCTTGCGGTGATCGCCATCGCCGAACAGGGCCGTTTTCTCCACGCACCTGATATTTATATGGAGAAGATATCGGTTGGGCCCGAAGCCGTCGGTGTTGTTGACCTGAACAAGACACCCACAGAAAACCTTCAGAACATTGCCGATGCAAAGAACTGCCACGTGGACGACTTGACGGTAGTCATTCTCGACCGCCCCCGACATGAGGGCCTAATCGCCGAAGTACGTGCAGCGGGTGCCCGCATCTGGCTCATCGGAGACGGAGATGTCTCCGCAGCCATTGCAACCTGCATGCCGGACAGTGGTGTAGACGTTCTTATGGGAACGGGAGGAGCACCAGAAGGCGTGATTGCAGCAGCAGCCCTACGGTGTGTCAATGGCGACTTCCAGGGCAGACTCGTTTACCGGAACGAGAAGGATCGCGAACGTAGTAAGCAGATGGGTATCGAAGACCTAGAGCGTATTTATGGAATCCGCGATCTGGCTGATGGTCCTGTGATGTTCAGCGCGACCGGCGTCACTTCGGGGACACTCCTCAGCGGCGTGCATTTCATGCGTGGTGGGGCAAAGACACACTCTCTGGTCATGCGGTCCGAATCCGGCACCATAAGGTTTATCGAAGCTGAGCACCATTTCGACCAAATGCCCACATATTGATGAAACGGGATTTCCTGCCCCATGCCTGACCAGGAATCCCACGGTCTTCGCGATCGATCTCACATCGGAAGTACATTGGCCGAAGAATCATTATAGCGTCGCGTCGCGTCGAGTTGTTCTTCTGTACTACCGATCCCGGTTTCTGTTCCCTCAGGTAACCCAAAGTGCCGAGATGCCCGGTAGGTGAGCTCGGTAGGCACCCGCAACGATCCTGTTATTGAACGCCACAAATCACCCGAGGAGCGGCGCGATCTTCGTACAACGTTTCACTCGAAACGCTTATCCCAGTCACCATCAGGGATAGATTCAAATCTCGCGACCACCGCCTCCAACGGTAGCATCAGTCTGACATGGTCATTCGTTCAGCACGATCCTGGGTGCGCTCGTATTCGGGACCATGGTGTAAAGTTGCCGGACCCGACGGCCCCGGCAACGTCACGAATTGCACCTCTTGACCTTCCGCTTTCCCTTGCGATATTGGGCGAATACACGTATCAATCTTATTGTCAAACACGACCTCTCGCCAGAGCAAGGAAGGCCATATGTACGCCCTGTCTCAGCTCCCCCTCTCACGCTTGTTCAAGAATCCGAGTCTGGTCGCCTGTGTTGTTGCACTTGCGACTATGGTTGAGTTCGGGACTGCGGATGATCTGCAGTCCAAAACTCCTGATATCTCAGCCTTGCTGGAACAGTTCGACGAAATGTACGAGTCGAAAGGTTCGACTGCGCAGATGGAGATAAAGATCGTCAAACCAGGCAAAACACGAACCATGCGGCTACGGGCCTGGGGCAAAGGCTCAGATCGTGAGTTAATCGTCATTGAGGCGCCCACAAGGGATGCTGGTACCGCGACGCTAAAGGTCGAGAACAACCTATGGAACTACCTGCCCAAGATTGCACGAACGATCCGCGTTCCTCCGTCCATGATGATGGGCTCCTGGATGGGCAGCGACTTCACCAACGACGACCTGGTTCGGCGGGTATCGTACAAAGACGACTATACACACAAACTACTCCCAGCCGAAGAAAGCGAGTCAGATTGGAAAGTCCGGCTCATAGCCAAACCCGATATCCCAGGGCTGTGGAGCCGTGTGGAAGTTGTTTTTTCCGTCGAGAACAGACTTCCCGTTCAAGTCCAGTATTTCGACCGCAAAGACCGGCTGGCGCGAACCATGCGTTTCGACGACGTTAAACGTATTGATGGACGGCTGGTACCAACAATGATGACGATTGTACCGGAACGC
>JABIQT010001157.1 GCA_018667995.1 Candidatus Latescibacterota bacterium | reverse complement strand
TACGTACATTCTCCAGGTTAAGCGATCTGATGTACCCTTCTGGTTCTCTGAAACCCGTTACCATAATTCCGCCATTGGCCTTTGCAGTGACGTTCGAGATTGTGACGTTCTCTACCGTTCCCGCAGGCGGAAGCGGTTCATCCTTCGGAATCTCAGAATCCGATTCCACATATAGTGGAAAGGACCACATGTAGATCGCCTGGCCGCCCGTCTTGAAATCGCTTGAGACATCCATCACTATATTATCGATGCGCACACCTTCGACCACGATCCCGTTCCACACACGAAAGCCGATACCGCATCCCGCGTCATGAATGGTACAGTCTGAGCACGTGAGGTTCCGTACTCCGGAGATCATGAGGGCCGTTTCTGTGGTCGTGAATTTACAGTTTGTGATCGTGACGTCGCGACTTTCACCCAATACCACGATACAGTCGTCTCCCGTCTGGATGTCGCAATCAGATATGCGTATTCTCTGACAGTTCCAGAGGTTGATGCCGTCTGTGTTTGGTCCATCTTCCTCGTAAATGCCGTTGATGATGGACAACGCGCGTACTGTGATCCTTCTGCAATCCCCAAATCCGATATTCCAGAATGCGCCATAGCGAACCTCTATGTCTTCCATGGTCACATTCTCGCAATGGTCAAATCGAATCATGTCCGAAGTCCTGGGCAATTCACCCTCCCCGCGGAGCCACTTCTCGAGCCGTCCTCCGTCCCAGAAACGAGGTCCATTGCCATCGATGGCGCCACGGCCTTCGATGACAATGTTTCGCGCTTGATCCCCATAAATCACGTGCTTGTGGTCCGGGTCGTAATGCGAAAGATCCGTGCTCCCCCATATGGTGGAGCCCTGTTCCAGGTAGAGCGTGATGTCATCTCGTAGCCGAACAGTACCAGTCAGGTAGTCTCCCGGTGGAAAGTGGATCGTTCCCCCTCCCAGAGCTGATACCGTGTCGATGGCGTTCTGAATGGATTTGGTCTCCAGGCATACACGGTCCCCTATTGCGCCGAAGTCGCGAATGTCGTACACCGATGTGAATAATGGGGTTTGATCACTAGGCATCAATCTCTCCTGAATAGGTATCACGATTTCAATCTCGAAATCAGTCACCCGGAAAATCCGAGGTTTTGTGGCGCGAATTTAGTTTGATGTCGGTCATGTTCGTTGTGCATGGATCGTGCGGAGCTTGATCATATCTAAGATAATGGAATACGAACAATTGGCAATTCTCACGTTATAAAGCGCTGAGCTGTTTCACGGTATTCTTACTCTTCAATCCATACTTGACACAAGAGTTGTGGTCGGATATTCTGACGGGAGTTTGACTATAAACTATTACTATGATTGTTAATTATAGAATAGAGCACCACGGATCTCAGGAGTAATATCGAAATAGAGGAGTAGCGCATGTATCTTCTGCAGATTGTACTAATCCTCGTGGGGACACTTACGCTTAGTGCATCGGCCGATGCACAGGCCAGATTGAGATTAGCCACGACTACGAGCACGGATGATTCAGGACTGCTTGATGTCCTATTGCCCCCGTTTGAAAAGATGTATGACGCACGTGTAGAAGTGATTGCAGTCGGCACTGGCAAAGCACTCAAGATAGCCCAGAACGGGGATGTGGACGTAGTATTAGTACATGCTCGCGCATTGGAGGATCGGTTTATTCGGGACGGATTTGGTGTGGATCGGCGCGACGTCATGTATAACGACTTCGTGATCGTAGGTCCGGCTGCAGACCCGGGCCAAACAGCAGCGTCCGACAACGCCACAGAAGCAGTAACCATCATCTCCTCCGCGAAGGCAATTTTCGTCTCGCGCGGTGACGAATCGGGTACCCATCAGAAAGAAAAGACACTCTGGTCATCTGCCAATATCGCGCCCGAGGGCACTTGGTACCTGGAGGTCGGCCAGGGGATGGGTGCGACATTGAGAATAGCCGATGAAAAGCAGGCCTATTGTCTCGTAGATCGGGGAACCTATCTGGCGCTCAAGGAAAAAGTAGACCTGGAGATTCTGGTCGAAGGCGATCCCATCCTCTACAATCCTTATGGCATCATCGCTGTAAATCCTACCAGATGGCCGCATGTGAACTACGCTCTGGCTACAGCGCTCATGGATTGGGTAACATCCGAGCAGGGCAGGAAGATCATCGGCGATTACAGCAGAAACGGAGATGTGCTCTTTAAGCCATCGGTTCGAGAATAGCACGCAGTATCGGCAGATATTGGAAACACCCGTAACCCCAGCCGTTGTCCAGCCCTACAGCGGTGACGCTAACGTCAGGTCAGGTAACAGAACTTCGCCGATGAGCAGATGCCATTGCTGATACAGAACTCAGTTTAGCTCCACCATCTCACAATCTGGCAACGACAACCCACAGGTGTATTCAGAAAATGACAACGGTAGACACTGAATCGCAGGGACGGCTGCTCTGGTCTGGTGAACACTGGATCGCTTATCTGAGAGACATCGATTCGGATCAGGACACCGGTATGGTGAGTCTCTATTCGGCCTATGCGAGTCCAGCGGGACGAGGTACGGCCGCATTTGTTGAGATCCCGGGCGATAACGGGTTCAAGGGACTGTGCACTGACAACGTGGCGTTTGCTGAATTTGCACGAACTCAGGTCGTTCCCAGTTCGCCTTTTGACCATGAAATGCCGACGGTCGAGGCAAAACTTGAACGAGATGGAGACACCCGCCTTAGCGCTTCCTGGACTATACGTACCGGGCAGCACGAAATCGGAGTCTCGTGGCAATCATTGCAGGAACCCATTGTAGGCCCACCCATTCCGCACCCTAAGATCGTATTTACGATTCTTGTCTTCTCGGATGCGGGTTCCATTTGCCTCGATAGGATGATCGTATCTGGCGAACCCTTCTTAAGGCAGGCATGGGCCGCCTCTCTGGGTAGGCCCATGAGTTCGTTTTGCTTCGCACTTGCTGAAACTGTAATACAGTAACTCTCTGGTTCCATCCGACCGGACAAACCTTCTTAAAGCCAAGACAGAGAAGATTCATAGCTCCAGGCATTTACCACTCAACGTTCATTCCCACGTAGATATCTCTGGGTGTATTCGGCAAAAGGCCTACACCGGGTAACGGCCCTCCAGTAAACGCGCCGGGATCTCGCCGACGGATCCACCGTTCCGCGTCTGGTATCTGATACACACTGGTACTGTTGAACAGGTTCTTGATCTGTGAGAAGATTCCAACTCGAAATCCACCGATTCGGACTGTCTTCTGCACCAACAGATCGGTGATCGTCACCCAGGGCGAACGGTGTTCGTCTCGGAGTAGGCCAAGAGGATCAACTGATGAACCGTTCCGGACATAGTAAATGTGTCCGCTTTGCGCCTGTGTTAGCATGGTAGCGAAAGTGTCCAATGGCAAATTTACAGTAGCCGACAGGACCATCTGGTGCTCTCGAAAGCGGGACAAAAGACGCGATGGCGGAGCCGGCGTCCCAAACACGCTATCT
>JABIQT010000431.1 GCA_018667995.1 Candidatus Latescibacterota bacterium | reverse complement strand
TGATAGCTATCAGCTGCTGCGTCACCGAGGCCATAGGTATATTTCAGTACGAGAGTTCGACAAAGCTATTGTGGATCTGGAACGTGCTGCTGGGTTGATAGATGGTGTGATGGACCACGTTGAGTTTGATGGGGCACCGAACAAATACAACATCCCCACCAGCAGCAATCACTTCAATATATGGTATCATCTCGGCCTCTCTTACTATCTGATAGGTGATTTTGACAATGCGCTGCGGTGCTTCATCGAGAATGAGAAGTACGTCTATAATTTTGATGCTCTAGTGGCCAACAGTGATTGGCTCTATATGATTTATCGGAGACTGGGGCGCGAAGGTAGGGCAGCGGCCGTGTTGGAGAGAATAGATTCAGGATTGAATATCCTCGAGAACGACGCCTATTTTAAGCGGCTGTTGATGTATCGCGGAGAAGTATCAGCTGATGATCTACTCGATCTAAACGGGGACAATGATCTTACCAGCGAGCTCAATCTTGTGACCCAGGGTTATGGGGTAGCCAATTGGTACCTTTATACTGGTATGCCGGAAAAGGGCAAACAGATACTCGAGAGAATCCTTGAGAATCCGTACTGGTCGGCTTTCGGGTACATCGCTGCCGAAGCCGAACTAAACAGAGGACCCGTTCAGTAATCAGAGGAGCTCCAACCTATGGATGGTAACGGAAAAGTTGCAATAGTCACGGGCGCTGGGTCCGGGATCGGAAAACACACGGCGCTTGCCCTTGCTGCTGAAGGGTATGCGGTCACCGTCGCAGGGCGTCGGGCTGATGCCCTTGCATCCACCGTTTCGGCCGGGGGGACGGCTACGGATCGCATGTTAGCGGTCCCGACCGATGTGACGGACCCGAGTGCGGTCAGCGATCTGTTTGCTGCGTCCTGTGCTGAATTCGGACGTCTTGATGTCGTATTTAACAATGCAGGCACGGGCGCCCCGGCCGTGCTTCTCGAGGACCTGACCTACGAGCAATGGATGGGTGTGGTCAATGTGAACCTTACAGGGTCTTTTCTGTGCACGCAGCAAGCCATAAGGGTGATGAAAGCACAGGACCCCATGGGAGGACGCATTATCAACAATGGATCAATATCGGCCCAAATGCCCCGACCAAACTCAGCACCCTATACGGCCACAAAACATGCCATAACAGGTTTAACCAAGTCCACCTCCTTGGACTGCCGGAAATACAACATTGCCTGCGGTCAGATAGATATTGGCAACGCGGCAACTGAAATGACCGAACGTATGAGTGCAGGCATTCTGCAAGCGAACGGTTCGTCTATGGTCGAACCACGAATGCACGTTGACAATGTAGCCAAAACAGTGGTTTTCATGGCCGGCCTTCCGCTGGATGCCAATGTTCAGTTTATCACCGTAATGGCGAGCTCCATGCCCTATATTGGGCGCGGCTGATTTGGCGTTGACTTATCACGTCTGTCACTGTACCATTCATCGCTCTTTGCAGGATATACACATCGCTATGTCGATAACATAGTAGAACAATCTGGAATGGAGTGGTTTGAATCATGGAATCCGTCTATCAAACAGATTTGCCCGGAATACCGCTGTTCACAAGAGGAAAGGTCCGTGACGTGTACGACCTGGACGACAAATTGCTAATAGTCGCCACAGATCGTATCTCGGCCTATGATGTGGTCATGCCGAACGGAATACCGGGAAAAGGTGCCGTATTGACGCAGATGTCTCTATTCTGGTTTGATCTTGTGAAGGATATAATTCCGAATCATCTCATCAGCGCAGACGTGGATGATTTTCCATCGGAACTCCAGGCCCATAGAGAGATTCTCAGGGATAGATCAATGTTGGTCCGAAAAGCGGAGCGCTACGATATTGAGTGTGTGGCTCGCGGTTACATAACAGGATCTGGTTGGAGTGAGTACAAGAGAGATGGAAAAGTCTGCGGCATCGAACTGCCGGCCGGACTGCAGGAATCTCAGATTCTGGATCCCCCAGTATTTACCCCCTCCACCAAGGCTGAAACGGGTCACGACGAGAATATCACTTTTGAGCAGATGATCGAAGTCATTGGTGACCGTTCCGTGTCCGAGCAGCTGAGAGAATTAACGCTTGCGGTCTATG
>JABIQT010000704.1 GCA_018667995.1 Candidatus Latescibacterota bacterium | reverse complement strand
GCTGGACAGCTCCCCGTCGGGCCCCTCTTCGTGATCGCCTATCAGACGCAGAGCGACTTCACCCAACGGAAACCTAAGTCGTTCGTGTTCGACCCACTGCTTTCGGAAAACGACCATTAAGCAGGCACCCACCAGCAACAGCGCCGCGCACAGGGAGATCCACCAAAAAATCGGAATTACCCACGGCCCCCAGGGGATAGACTCACCTGGACGGAGACCTTCGTAGAACGTGCGCGCCGCGTCGCCCTGGTTGCTCAAATAGGACCAAGACGGCAGATGGCCAAGTATATACTCGTCCCATCGGTTCTCTGGGCTGGCGAAATAGGCGGGCGCCGCTATGGCAGAGACCATATAGCGTGTGATACCCCAATCGGGCATCATGGACGCCACCAGCCCCATGGAAAACACTGCGATCAGTTCAGAGCCAGACAGTGCTCTGCCTGGACGCCAGCGTTTGAGTACCAGGTTTGGGAAGAGTATGAAAATCAGGTAGGGAATGAGAAAACCGGACGGCATATGAGCATAGGTCGCGAATATGTACCCATACCGGTCTGCAGCGTGCTGCGTGCCTATACCGATTACCAACGCAAGCATGATCCCACACGCGGCGGCGCGGCGGGTAACGGGACGGTGTTTCTTGCTTTCAATTGATGTCACCGGAATATCACCGAACCGAATCTATGTTAAGGGCCGCCGCATCAAGAAACAGCTATCCCAGGCGCTTCGAGGGTGTAGCAGATAAGGAAGTTCTCGTTCTGCTCAGGGAGTTTGCGCACGAAGAATTCCCAAGGATGAAACAGCTCATGCGCCTTCAAACTCTGATTGCGATTGCCAGCTTGTGAATATCATTGTCTTAGGGTGATTTCTACCAGTCGCTGTATTACCTGATACTTGGGTCCCCTTTGCGAATGGGGCGGGGCATTCGGTGCTCTCGCATGTGCCGCCAGTATACCTTGTACATCCCGGAACATAAAGAGATGGTTGGAAAAGTCTCATGCTTTGTCAGATTCTCAATGCCATTTCGTGCCATCTGGATCCACCGTGTTCAGAGTCGGACCTGCCGCGATCGACGAATCCAAACTTGGCATAGAATCCAATCAGGTGTTCTTTGCAGAGCAAGCATATCGAGGTCTTTCGGCTACTTCGCCACTGCTCAATGAAAGATCTCATCAGGCGACTCGAAATGCCCTTTCCTTGATGGGGCGGATCCACTGCCAATGAGAGTATCACCATTGTGGATCCGTCAGCCTCATGCCCTATGAGGTCTTTAATTGCTTCGTCGGATAGATCAGGCTGATTTGTTGCTGCACTGTTGATAAAGCCGACAACAGAATCCTCCTCTAACGCTACCAGAAATCCGTCTGCGAAGATCCTCTGTCGGGCTTGTATTTTGTGTAGGGACGCCGCCTCGTCAGGTTCAAAACAGATTCGCTCGATTCTGTGACACGCTGAGACGTCCTCAATAGAGATCCTCCTGATGTGAATCGTGCCCACCTCCACCTCCGTCTAATTATGTCTTGAGTTTGGGTTTCGTATGGATAATATAAGAGTCCATATCAGATTTCCGCACGACTCTTTCCAAGTGATCACATGATAAAGCCAGAATCGCAGGTGTCAGATGGCAAGCCCATTGGTGTGTGGCATACCTATAATAGCAGTCGCGGATTGAAGATTTCCGCATATAAATTGTTGCAAGATCGTGCGGGCTACCTATGGATAGGGGCACATCCTCCCGGAGGTCTTTGTCGATATGACGGGGTTGAATTTTCCTATTTCAGCTTGCAGGACGGTCTTCTGGGCCTACAGCTGGAGTGTCTGTTTGAGGACAGTCGTGGGCGTCTCTGGGTCTGTACCAACGATCCGGATAGGCCGGCCGGTCTGGTCGAGTTCAAATCCGGCAAGTTCGAGCCAATCCTGGAACCTGGCCTACCGACTCGCATTAGGGCGATGACCGAGGATGCGTCGGGCGTCCTGTGGTTTTACGCCGTTGACTCAAACCTCTACTCCTTTGATGGCGAAAGTGTCGTGCAACATCAACATCCCGATGGCCGAAACGTAGGACCGCGCGGGTGTATCACCTGTGATTCTAAAAATAGAATATGGATGGGAGGCGAGGACCTCCTGTGCTACCAGAACGGGACCTTCACACAGTTTCAAGCTTCGGACGGAATGGAGTTGCGGACCGTCAGAGCCATAACGGAAGATACCGATGGCAACATTGTTATCGGTGGAACCGGTGGACTCCAGATATTTGATGGTGATGAGATGCCTTCCTCTTTTGGTGAGCTTCTCTTCAAGGATGCGGACGTTACAGCGATTCTTTTGGATCAGAATGGTCGACTGTGGATAGGAGGTAGTGAAGGCGGTGTGAAGTGTATTTCTCCGACAGAGGTCCATGCTATTACCCGTAGCGATGGCATCTATGATGAGATCGTTCACGATATTATCTGTGACCGGGAGGGTAGTGTGTGGTTCGCACATGCATCAGGGGGACTCAGCCGATTTGAACCCGATGCTGTAGAGATTCTTAGCAGAGATTCTATTCCACACTATGCCCTATCCCAGGACGAAAAGGGAGGTACCTGGTATGCCAGTCAAAACGATATTTTACATCACTCGGATAGTCAAACTCAAAGACTGCGTACCTCAGGTCACATAGAGGACCTTCTGGTTGACAAATCTGGCGGCCTATGGTGCCTCGGCACACCCCTCGGCATACTCCACTTCGAGTCATCTGAAGATGCTTTTTCAACTGATCCGCAGCACATAGAACATGATGAGAATGGGAAATTAATCAATCCCATGTGTATCACTTGCACATCCGAAGGAGCTATTGTAGTTGGCGGATATGCCGGGTTATTTCATTGGAACGGTGCTGCGTTCCGACGGATAGCTATGGTGCCCAATAGCATTTTTCACATCTGTTGCGACCGGATGGGAGTCTATTGGATGGCGCGCTGGAGGCTACCAGGTTTGATTCGATTCGACGGCAAGGATGCCTCATCGTACCATCAATCCGACGGTCTGCCATCCGATTACATTCGGTGGATCAGGGAGGGAGATGATGGTCGCCTCTGGATCGGTACCATCGGTGGTGGTGTCAGCTGTATCTCCGCGAAAGATATCGATAATATGGCAACCGCTCCCCGGTTCGATACCATGCCGTTTAACGATGAATTTAAGAGTATCTGGATCACTAGGTTGTTTCAGGACGATGTAGGCAGGTGGTGGATCAGCACGCTTACCGGGGGTGTTTACTGTTATGACGGAACCAATATCCAGGTCATTGGCAGTGAAGACGGATTGCCATCTTCTAACGTAGTTGGCGTTGTTCAGGAATCGGAAGATGTCCTGCTCATCGCTACACAAAATGGCTTGGTACGATACCGGGTTCAAGAGAAACCACCGTCTCCAGTCTCTGTCCTTGAAGTAATCGCCGATCGCGTCTATCTGGAACCTAAGAAGATTGAGCTGACAACGCTAACTGCCGCCCTCGTCAGATTCAGATTCCGCGGTATCAGCTACCGCACTCACAGAATTCGATATACCTACCGACTGGAAGGATTTGACGCTCATTGGCTATCGGGCTGGGAGGAAGAAGCTATCTATGAGAATCTGCCTGAGGGCACCTACACCTTTAGTGTAAAGGCCATTGACAGGGATTTGAAGTCGTCCCGAGATCCCAGCTCACTATTCTTAACGGTCAAGCCGGACCCACGGGACGAGCAGATTGCCGTGTTGCAATCGGAAATTGATGAGCTGAGAAGTGAGGTGGGTGGAAAGTACGATTTCGATCAGATTATTGGAACATCGGTACCAATGAAACAGCTATTCGGCATGATGGAGAAGGCGATAGACGCAGGTCTTACGGTGCTGATCGCCGGCGAGACGGGTACTGGCAAAGAGCTGGTTGCTAAAGCCATTCACAACCATAGCAACCGTCGTGATAAGCAGATGCAGGAGCTGAACTGCGGTGCCGTCCCGAAGGACCTATTTGCGGCAACGCTATTCGGCTACAAGAAGGGATCATTCACGGGGGCCTACGAAGACAGGCCCGGATTATTCGAGTCGGCCGACGGCGGGACTATACTTCTGGACGAAATCGGCGAGCTCAGTGCGGACGCACAGGTCCATATGCTTCGTGTACTCCAGGAGCAGACCATACAGCGTGTAGGCGAAACGCAAGCCCGGTCGGTTGATGTGAGGGTGATTGC
>JABIQT010000594.1 GCA_018667995.1 Candidatus Latescibacterota bacterium | reverse complement strand
GACTTGACAGTAGGCATCAGTAAACACCGTGCCCTGGGAGGCCAGTCGATCAAATGTGGGTGTATAAACGGGCTCTCCTCCATTGGCTTCATCCAGATGACCCATGCATCGAAAACTGTGCTCGTCGCTCAGAAGAAATAGAATATTGGGGCGCGCCATAGAGGCTCCCTGAGTTGAGTTCAATTGTTGGGTATGAAGATCAAACTAATTCACGAATCGCAATGTGTCAAACGACGGTCCCTGAATCTTTCTCGACCAAATCGATCCACCCTTCAAGCGTATATGAAGGATGGCCAATCTCATGATCATGCAGGCACGCCAAGGCTTCCCGGGGTACGTTTCGCAAGGACAGATCCGGCAATGACGTTCCCCTGTCATGTAAATCGGTGCCGTAGAGTCTCTCCAGTTCGACACCATTATCATCACACCAGGCCCCACAATTGATGCTCGGGAGACACCTTATCTGATTCAAAGACCACCCCGGCGTACCCAGGAACTTATGAAGCCACTCTAGTGCCACCGGGTATCCGTGGTAGGGACGATGTCCGCCTCCTGGCTCGAACCAGGATGCAATTGCGCCGCGTGCCCCTTTGTCGGCAAAAAGAGGCGAAGCGGACGAGACAGCTGCACGGGCGCCACGCCAGGCCGCACCGTCTCCGTTTTTGTCAATGACAACGTCTGCGTCCCCATTGAGCAGAAGCACGGCACAGTGCGGAGCTGCCAATGCCAGAAACTCCGGCCAGTCACAATGGCTACGGAGCAACTGGTTTGGAATGCGGGTGCAGAATTTCCCATATGAAACCATGGTGTCATCGAAGGTCCAACCGGAAACCAGCGCAATCTTCAATCGGGTATCAAGAGCCAGCATCCATCCAGCCTTGGCACCTCCCAATGAATTCCCGGCGACGCCAATGCGATTTTCGTCAATATCACTACGCTCGAGGAGAAAATCGATACCTCTCATAGTATCGAAAACGAGCTTTCCCATGATGAGACGGCCGGCGGCTTGTGCCCTGAGATGAACAGACTCCGGATCGTGCGCACGCGTTCCAAGATGCCCTTCCTTGTGACGTTCTTCCTCACCGATGGGGTCGAGCACAAGTGTCGCTATTCCCAGGCGGGCGTAGAGTTGCGGGATGTACGTATACTGCCAGTGGCTTTTGCTTCCACCATGACCACAGGTGAGGACCACGGCGGGCATCTTGCCTTTCACATTCTTGGGCCTATAGAGTACCGATGGAACTCGGGAGCCCGGTTCACTGCTCCACACCCATTTCTCAATAACCAGGCCGTCCCAGACGAGATCACCGCGATGCTCTGCCGCAAGTTCACATCGGTCATGCGGAATGCCCAATGATCGGCTGAGCGTTTCTCTTAGTTGTGTGGCGTGCATAGTTGGCCCTTCTCGGCATATGGGACGGTGCTGGGATTGTCTTGTGGTACGAGCCGTGAGACTGTATCAGGCTCAGAGGCAGCCGAAGCGACAATTGACGGTATAGAATTAGCACCATAGATTACCCTCTGGGCATACCAAATACAACATAAATCCCTGGGTCAGGAGTACAGGATGTTAGCGGCCGATCACTGGAAGAATATGAACTATGGGGCGCTGGATCAAATTGAACGCGATTTGTCGTTTCAACCCAGCACAGTGGACACCCCGAAACGCCTGACTTCGGATCAGATCTCCGAGTACAATGAAAGAGGATCCCTGACGGGAATTCGCGTTTTCGATACAGCCGTCTCCGATGAATACAGGTCGTACTTCGATGGACTGCTGGAGCAGGCATTCAAGGAGGGCAGGGACAGCTACTCCATCGGAACCGCTCACAGGAAACACCGAGGTGTCTACGAAATGGCGACAGATCCAATGGTGCTCGACTACGTCGAAGACATCCTCGGGGGGAACTTTGTGCTCTGGGGAACACATTTCTTCTGCAAAATGCCGGGAGACGGTAAGACAGTATCATGGCACCAGGACGCGTCCTACTGGCCCATGACGCCGTCACGAACAGTGACACTGTGGCTGGCCATAGATGACTCCGACACGGAAAATGCTTGTATGCGAGTTATTCCTGGATCACACAAACATGGTCATTTGTCCTGGCGACCAAGCGAGTCGGCAGAGGACAATGTCCTGGATCAGACGGTTGAACAGCCTGAGCAGTTCGGCGAAGCCCCTGAGGACTTGATTCTGCGTGCAGGGGAAATGTCACTTCACAGTGACTTGCTGCTCCACGGATCGGACAGAAACGAGTCGGAAAGGCGGCGCTGCGGACTAACAATGAGG
>JABIQT010000473.1 GCA_018667995.1 Candidatus Latescibacterota bacterium | reverse complement strand
AGGAGACCCCAAGTACTCAATCCGGGAATGCCAGGATAGAGGCATGACTCATGCCATTCCGTTGAAGGCAAAACTTCGGCTCGTAATTCGCGAAGACTCGGAAGACGGTAAGAAGGTCAAAGATATCATTGAGCAGGTGGTATATCTGGGTGAATTGCCCCTCATAACAGACAAGGGCACATTCATCATCAACGGTGCAGAACGGGTTATAGTATCTCAATTGCACCGATCCCAGGGAGTTTTCTTTTCTGAGGAAACGCACCCAAACGGTAAGCAATTGTACTCCGCCCGCGTGATACCAGACCATGGTGCATGGGTTGAATTCAGCCTTGATGTGAATGACGTCATGTTTGTTCACATCGATAGGAAACGTAAACTACCTGTTACCATTTTGCTACGCTCATTGGGCTTCGAAGATAACGAGCAGATTTACGACCTGTTTTACGATTCGAAAGTAGTAAGGAAAACGACTGCCAAGAAGATGTTTGGTCAAACAATATCTTCGCCTGTCGTTGACAAGACAACGGGTGAAGTCATCCTCGAGAGCGGACAGCCTTTGACCGAGGAGACGCTGGAGAAGTTGGCTTCTGTGAATGGCAGTGCCTCACCGCTCAAGGTGTTGGATATGGATCCCACCAGAGATCCGGATGTTTTGTCCAATACCTTTAAGAAGGACCCAACGACAAATACGGAAGAAGCCCTGTTCAGGATGTACAGTCTGCTACGACCGGGCGATCCTCCGAATCTAGAAACCGCACAAGCGTTGCTGGATCGCATGTTTTTCAATCCCAAACGCTATGATTTGGCTGCTGTTGGACGGCATAGAATCAATAAACGGCTCGGACTCGACATCCCCATAGATGTTACTACGATCACCGCTACTGATTTTACCACCATCATTAAATATGTGCTTGAATTGCGGAATGGCCATGGTGATACGGACGACATCGACCATTTGGGCAATCGTCGGACACGATCGGTCGGTGAATTGCTCGCAAATCAATTCAGTATTGGTCTTACTCGCATGGCTCGCACCATTCGAGAGCGGATAAGTCTGCACGATGTCGATTCTATCACTCCGCAGGATCTGGTGAATGCCAGAACGGTTTCTTCTGTGATTGCGGCCTTTTTTGGAAGCAGTCAGCTATCGCAGTTTATGGAGCAGACAAATCCGTTGGCGGAATTGACGCATAAGCGTCGATTGAGTTCGCTTGGTCCGGGAGGGCTGGACAGAGCACACGCCAGCTTTGAAGTTAGGGATGTGCATCATACGCACTATGGTCGCATTTGCCCGATAGAGACGCCAGAAGGCCCCAATATCGGTCTAATTGCGTATCTCTCGACCTACGCACGGGTTAACGAATTCGGCTTCATCGAAACCCCATACAGGAAAGTCGCCAAGGGGCGTGTAACCGAGACCATTGAGTATCTTTCAGCTGATCTGGAAGAGAATTTTACGATTGCCCAAGCCAATTCAGTGGTGGACGACAAGGGCAGACTCATGGGCAGGGTAAAAGCTCGTAGAAAAGGTGACTTTCCCGTAGTGGAGCCGGACGTTATCGATTATATGGACGTATCGCCGAAGCAGCTAGTAGGCATCTCGGCCGCTCTGATTCCCTTTCTTGAACATGATGATGCAAACCGGGCTCTCATGGGCTCGAATATGCAGCGTCAGGCCGTACCACTTCTTACCACGGAGGCTCCGCTGGTAGGGACTGGCTTGGAGGGAAAAGTAGCTATAGATTCCGGTGCCGTGATCGTGGCTAAGCAGGCTGGCACCGTAGTACATGTATGTGCTGAGGCTGTCACAGTGCAGCCTGATTCGGATGATGATGCTCCGATCTTTGGAGTAGTTACGGACGTCTATCAATTAACCAAATACAAGAAGTCCAATCAGGAAACATGCATCAACCAAGTACCCATTGTCCGCTCGGGCGATCGTGTGGAAGTCGGCCAAGTATTGGCTGACGGCCCAGGCACTTCAAAGGGTGAACTGGCACTAGGACGAAATATCCTCACCTCCTTTATGGTTTGGGAGGGATATAACTTCGAAGATGCCATTGTGGTCAGCGAAAACCTGGTCAAGCATGATACCTTTTCGTCCATTCACATCACGGAGTTTGAATTACCGGTGAGGGAAACCAAGGTCGGTGTCGAAGAGCTCACCCGAGAGATCCCCAATGTAAGTGAAGATGCCGTTCGCAATCTCGATGAAAACGGAATCATTCGGATCGGAGCGGAGGTTGGTCCTGGAGATATCCTGGTAGGCAAAGTGACACCGAAGGGAGAACGCGAATTATCACCTGAGGAACGGCTTCTTCGTGCCATTTTTGGTGAGAAGGCCGGAGATGTCAGAGATGCTTCGCTGAAAGCTCCACCAGGAATGAATGGGATAGTTATAGACTCCAGGCTATTCAGTCGCAAGGATCGTGACGAAATTACGAAGGAGAAAGAACGTCTAGCGATCAGCGAATTGAAGCTGGATTTCGAACAGAAGATCGGGAATATCGTTTCAATTCGTGACGAAAAGCTCATTGAACTGCTGCTGGGTCAGACCAGCGCGGAGCTGCGCGATGATGAAACGAACGAAGTCATTGTTCGTGCCAAGAAGAAACTGACTAAGGACGTGCTCTCAGACCTTGATTTCGATACGTTGATTCAGAATCAGCAATGGGTTGCCGATGGCGTTCTGAATGAGAAAATCCTGCAGTTGATTGAATCCAGTAATCGCAACACGACATCACTGGAACGTCAATTGGAAAGAGAATCCGAGAAAGTCATTCGAGGTGATGAGTTGGCGCCTGGCGTGCTGCAACTGGTGAAGATCTATGTAGCCAAGAAGCGCAAGCTCTCCGTAGGTGACAAGATGGCTGGCCGTCACGGGAACAAGGGGGTTGTCTCAAAGATCGTGCCGGAAGAAGATATGCCGTATCTACCCGATGGTCGGCCGGTTGGTATTATCCTCAACCCGTTGGGGGTACCGGGTCGGATGAATCTCGGTCAGATAATGGAGATTCATATTGGCTGGGCAGCTCGGGAACTCGGAATTCATATAGCGACTCCGGTGTTTGATGGTGCAACCATTGAGGATGTAAAGGAAACGCTTGTAAAAGCTGGGTTGCCGGAATCAGGAAAGATCACGCTTTACAACGGAAAAACGGGACAGCCTTTCGACAACCCTGTCACCACAGGTTATATGTATATGTTGAAATTGTCACATCTTGTGGATGACAAGATTCACGCTCGTTCGATCGGGCCTTATTCGCTTGTTACGCAACAACCGCTGGGTGGCAAGGCACAGTTCGGCGGACAACGTTTTGGCGAAATGGAGGCTTGGGCGTTGGAGGCTTATGGCGCCGCTTACACGCTTCAGGAAATGCTGACCGTGAAATCTGATGATGTAAATGGTCGTTCCAAGTTGTACGAAGCTATTGTCAAAGGCGATAATCCACCCGAGCCGGGTATACCCGAGTCGTTTAACGTGCTGGTAAAAGAACTGCAAAGTTTGGCGTTGGACGTGCAGCTCGGAGAATAACGAAACGGTCACCTCAGCAAAATGGGGAACGAGTTTGTGCTCTGCATATCGATGATTCGGAGTACACGATTTCGGCATTGTTGACCAGGAGGTGTAATCTGTGGTTGAATTAATGGACAGGCAGCAGGACAAGGACAATAAGAAAATAACGCAATGCAATTCTATCCGCATACAGTTAGCGTCCCCGGAGAAGATACGACAGTGGTCGTTCGGCGAAGTGACCAAACCGGAAACGATTAACTATCGAACCTTCAAACCGGAAAGAGATGGCCTGTTTTGCGAGCGAATCTTCGGTCCGGTGAAGGATTGGGAGTGTAACTGCGGTAAATACAAAAGAATACGGTATCGGGGTGTCATTTGCGATCGGTGCGGTGTGGAGGTGACACAGGCCAAAGTACGTCGTGATCGCCTTGGTCATATTGAACTTGCAGTGCCCGTATGCCATATATGGTACTTCAAGTCGCCACCAACCCGTATCGGTAATTTGTTGAACATGTCGATACGCAATCTCGAACGAGTCATATACTACGAATCATATGTGGTGCTTGACCCGGGTGATACCGAACTGAAGACGGGCGAGTTACTTGATCAGGATACGGCCTTTGAACTGGAGGACGCTGGTCACGAATTCGTGGCGGACATGGGGGCGGCTGCTCTCCGAAAGTTACTCTCCGAAATCGATGTAGATGAACTATCAGCTGAATTAAGAGCTCAGGTTAAGGTCGAAACGTCTATTCAGCGGAAGAATGATGCCTTGAAGAGATTGAAGGTCGTAGAGGCTTTCAGGAATTCGGGTAATCGCCCCGAATGGATGATTTTGGAAGTACTGCCAGTGATTCCGCCAGATCTGCGTCCATTGGTGCCGCTGGAAGGTGGCCGATTTGCTACGTCCGATTTGAATGATCTTTATCGTCGTGTGATCAATCGAAACAACAGACTGAAAAAATTGATCGAGATTAAGGCTCCGGATGTCATACTGAGGAATGAGAAGAGAATGCTGCAGGAGGCTGTGGACGCCCTGCTCGATAATGGACGGCGCTCCCGTGCAGTACGAGGGGACGGAAACAGGTCACTGAAGTCGCTATCGGATTTGCTGAAGGGCAAACAGGGACGTTTTCGGCAGAATCTGCTTGGAAAGCGAGTGGATTATTCAGGACGTTCAGTAATTGTAGTCGAACCTGAGTTACAGCTTCATCAGTGCGGATTGCCCAAGAACATGGCGCTTGAGTTGTTCAAACCCTTTATCATACAACGCCTTGAAGATAAGGGCTTTGTGCAGACCGTTAAGAGTGCCAAAAAATTGGTTGAACGGGAGCGCCCCGAAGTATGGGACATTCTGGAAGAAGTCATCAAGGATCATCCCGTATTGTTGAACAGGGCACCTACCCTTCATAGACTCGGCATTCAAGCTTTTATGCCCGTACTAGTTGAGGGGAAAGCCATTAGGATACATCCGTTGGTCTGTGAAGCATTCAACGCGGACTTCGACGGTGATCAAATGGCGGTACACGTGCCGATGTCGTTCGAAGCGCAAATTGAAGCACGCGTATTGATGCTCTCCGCAAATAACATTCTTGATCCTAAAAACGGTACACCGCTGTGTGCACCAAGTAAGGATATCGTACTCGGGTGTTACTATTTGACCAAGGACAAGGATGGATGTAAGGGAGAAGGAAAGGCATTTAGTGGCGCGGACGAGGTTATCATGGCATTTGATAACGAGTTGATCGATATCCATGCCAAAATAAAGGTCCGTCGTGACGGTGTCCTACTGGATACTACTGTGGGTCGTGTCATTTTTAATCAAATCGTGCCTAAAGCTCTCGGGTATATCAATGAGTTGTTAGATGTGAAAGCTATTCATAAGCTGATTTCAGACGGCTATCGAGCCATGGGTGCCTATCAGACATGCCTACTACTTGATGCAATAAAACGTCTTGGATTCCGCTACGCCACCCTGTCCGGTATGACAGCTGGCATCGACGATGTGGTCATTCCGCCCATGAAAGCCGAAATGATTGCCACTGCCGACGAAGAGGTAGCCGAGATTCAGAATCAGTACGAAAGCCAGGCGATCACAGAAGGGGAAAGATACAACAAGGTGATCGATGTTTGGCAGCATACCCGTACATCTCTGTATGAAGAGGTAGAAAAGACGCTGGCTGCCTCTGACAATGGATTCAATCCTTTTTATATGATGATGGCCTCGGGTGCGCGTAGTAAATTGGACCAGGTGGGGCAGCTATGCGGTATGCGAGGTCTGATGGCTAAGCCACAGCGTAAGGTCGTTGGGATGGTTGGTGAATACATCGAAAATCCGATCATAGCCAACTTCAAAGAGGGCCTCACCGTACTTGAGTATTTCACATCTAGTCACGGTGGACGGAAGGGACTCGCTGATACGGCTCTAAAAACTGCCGACGCAGGATATCTCACGAGAAGGCTTGTAGATGTTGCGCAGGATGTGATCGTAACGCAGGATGATTGTGGTACGTTCCGGGGACTTGATGTCGGAGCACTGAAAGAGGGCGAAACCGTGATGGAGTCGCTTGCGGATCGTGTGTTAGGCCGAGTAACCCTTGAGGATATATTTGATCCGATCACGGGGGATCTTCTGACGGCGGCCGGCCAGGAAATAACCGAAGTGGTGGCGGACGTCATCGATGAGCGTGATGGAGTCAAATATTCGGAAGATCCTCAGGCTGAACAATACGATTATGTGCGCATTAGATCGGTCCTGACCTGTGAAGCCAAACGGGGTGTCTGTGCCCGCTGCTATGGCCGAAATCTAGCCACCGGTAGACTGGTAGAAATGGGTGAGGCCGTCGGAGTTATGGCCGCCCAGAGTATTGGCGAACCGGGCACTCAACTCACCTTGCGTACCTTTCATATCGGTGGTATCGCTAGTCGTGAGGCTGCCCAGAATCAAATCACGACTAAGCAGTCGGGGACAATTTCCTTCGAAAAGATAGAGACTGTTACCCGAGAAGAGGACGGTGCCCGTATCGTCCTCGGTCGTAATGGCGAAATAAACGTCCATGATGATGAGGGAAATCGCAGAGCGCACTATTTTGTCCCTTACGGCGCGATCTTGAATGTCGAAGAAGGCCAGAAGGCCGAAGATACCACGGCCCTGTTCGAATGGAATCCATACAACATCCCAATTATAGCAACGCATAGTGGTTTTGTTAAGCTAGGGGATGTGGTGGCCGGTGAAACGCTGCGAGAGCAGTTGGATGAAACCACCGGACTGCGTCAGCAGGTAATCACGGAGAACAGAGGTGTTCAAGTACTGAATCCAAGGGTGATTATCGTAGACAAGAATGACAAGGAGGTCGCTGAGTTCAATCTCCCTACAGGCGCCCACGTCCTTCTTCACGAATTCGAGGATGCGGAGGGAACGATCCGTCATGAGGTTAAGGCCGGTGATCTTATGGCTCGTATTCCGAGATCCATTGGTCAAACTCGGGATATTACTGGAGGTCTGCCTCGTGTAGCGGAGTTGTTTGAAGCTCGAAAACCTCGAGATCCTGCGGTGGTTGCTGAGATAGATGGTATGGTGAAAATCGGTGGATTGGTACGCCGATCGCGCCGTATTGTGATTGATGCAGGAGATGGGTCCGAACGTGAGTATTTAATACCACAGGGACGGCACCTTAGCGTGCGTGACGGTGATTGGATAAACGCCGGTGATGCACTATCTGAAGGATCCGTTGATCCTCATGATATCTTGAAAATCAATGGTGTGAATGCCGTTCAGGAATATCTCGTGAATCAGATACAGGAAGTGTACAGGATGCAGGGCGTAGGCATCAATGACAAGCATGTGGAAGTTATAGTTCGTCAGATGCTCCAGAAGGTGCGCATTGATGATCCAGGTGACACGGATTTCCTCAAGGGCGAGGCCGTGGACAAGCGTAAGTTTCAGGAAGAGAACGAACGTGTACTAGCAGAGAATGGCGATCCCGCTACAAATCAACCCTTGCTCCTAGGTATCACTAAAGCCTCATTGAGCACGGAGAGTTTTGTTTCTGCAGCAGCATTCCAGGAAACTACGCGTGTCTTGACCGAAGCGGCAATTCAAGGTAAGAAGGATGATCTGCTGGGTCTCAAAGAGAACGTAATTGTAGGGCATCTTATTCCAGCAGGAACTGGACTCGAAAAATATCGTGGTCTTCGGATCGTTGATGAAAACGGCGATGAAATTGCTGATCCAGTGATCGAAGAGGCTCCCCTGAGTGAACTCGAGGTGGCGAAGGAAACTACGGGCGAGCTACAGAAGAACGAGGCTTGATTAAATTAGCAATACGGAGCGCCCCGGGCTATAAAAGCCGGGGTGGTTTCGTGTATTACGACAGTCGTTGACTATAGAATAAACACCTTGACACAGCAGGTGGCGGATAGTATTTTGTTAAATCTGTGATGTTTATGGCTATGTAGATTTAAAAGCGCTCAAGGCAGACTCAATTACAGGGCGCATGAGTTAGAATTCTACGCGAGAACTAAGTTTTTATTCACGGAGCCCCACAAGGAATTTGTGGGGCATCTGTACGCATGACCGTCAGGGCTATATATCGCTGGCGACAGCAAGGAGTGAAGGTGCCGACAATAAATCAGTTGATTCGTCACGGTCGTAAGAAGATGACCAACAAGACAAAGTCTCCAGCACTACGGGGCTGTCCCCAAAAGCGAGGAAATTGTCTTCAGGTCAGGACTCAGACGCCAAAGAAGCCGAACTCCGCTCTTCGGAAGATTGCAAGAGTTCGCTTGATGAATGGGATCGAGGCTACCTGCTACATACCTGGTGAGTCGCACAATCTCCAAGAGCATAATATCGTTCTAGTACGCGGAGGCCGTGTCAAGGATTTGCCAGGTGTAAGATACCACATTGTTCGCGGTGCTCTCGATGCCAGTGGTGTACCAAATAGAACTCAGAGTCGTTCCAAGTATGGAACTAAGAAACCTAGGTAGCACAAACGTTTTTTGGGCAGATTTCGAACTATATAAGGGGCGGTCATGCCACGTAGAAAAGAAATTGTACGAAGAATCCCGGATCCGGATTGGCGATTTGAGAGTCGACTTGTCTCAAAATTCATCAATTCGCTGATGATTCAGGGAAAGAAGAGCACTGCGGAAACAATCTTCTACAAGGCAATGGACCTCATAGAGGAAAGAGCCAAGCAAGAACCCTTGCCTGTGTTCGAGAAAGCGATGAAGAATGTCGGTCCAGTTGTTATGGTTCGCTCACGTCGCGTTGGAGGATCCGTGTACCAAGTCCCATCGGAGGTTCGTGACGATCAACAGCGGGCCTTTGCGATTCGGTGGTTGATAATTGCGGCCCGGGGACGAACAGAGAACACCATGATTGAACGACTAGCGAATGAATTGATTGCTGCTTCGAAGGCAGAAGGCGCTGCGGTGCGGCGCAAGGAAGAAACCTATAGAATGGCGGATGCGAATCGTGCTTTCGCCCATTATCGTTGGTAGTCTATCTGCCCCAAGGCAGGTGCGTTAGCTGCACGGCAGCACGTTTAATTGAGGGACAAGTCAGTGGCGGATTCGGCAGTAAAGGCGAAAAATAAACCCTCTGATACTAAAGGGTTGACGGGGTCTTGGAGTGATAAACTTTCAAGGACTCGGAACATTGGTATTATGGCTCATATTGACGCAGGCAAGACGACGACGACCGAGCGTATTCTTTATTATACGGGGCGTTTGCATCGCGTAGGTGAAGTTCATGATGGTGCCGCTACCATGGATTGGATGGAGCAGGAGAAGGAAAGAGGTATTACAATCACCTCGGCTGCGACATCGTGTTTCTGGCAAGATCATCGAATTAATATCATAGACACGCCCGGCCATGTCGATTTTACCGTCGAAGTAGAACGTTCTCTACGCGTGCTCGATGGAGCGGTTGCTGTATTTTGCGCGGTGGGTGGTGTGGAACCACAGTCCGAAACTGTTTGGCGTCAAGCAGACAAGTACAGGGTGCCGCGCATTGCATTCGTTAACAAGATGGATCGGATCGGTGCCGATTTCAATCAGGTCGTTGCTATGATGCATGACCGATTGGGCGCCAACGCGGCTGCGATTCAACTCCCCATTGGAGAGGGCGACTTGTTCACGGGCACTATCAACCTTGTCACGATGATGGCACGCTCTCACGAAGAGGACGCCACGGGTGCGGAGTTTGAAGATCACGAAATACCAGATGATCTGAAGGAAGCAGCGCACGAGGCACGTTCTTTATTGCTCGAGGCTGTTGCCGAATATGACGATGCCGTAATGGAGAAGTATCTTAACGAAGAAGAGCCGACGGAGGAAGAACTCCGGAACGCGATCAGGAATGCTACGCTCTCCGTTAATTTCATTCCTGTACTGTGTGGTTCGTCATTCAGAAACAAGGGTGTGCAGGGGCTCTTGGACAGTGTTATAGACTATCTTCCATCTCCGTTGGACGTACCTCCTGTGTCTGGCACCAATTTGCTCAGCTCTGAAGAAGACACGCGCGAAACTCGTCCGGACGCCCCGCTCGCTGGTGTGGCGTTTAAGATCATGACTGATCCGCACGTCGGTAGGTTGACATTCTTCAGAATTTACTCCGGAACCTTGTCTTCTGGAAGCTATGTGATCAACAGCCGTTCTGACAAACGCGAAAGAGTCAGTCGAATCCTGTTAATGCATGCGAACAAGAGAGAACCGCTTCAGGAGGCTTTTGCCGGTGATATTGTCGCTCTGGTCGGCGTAAAAGACGTCATTACTGGCGATACGCTCTGTGATCCAGAGTGGCCTATAGCATTAGAGGCGATGGACTTTCCCGAGCCTGTCATGTCCGTTGCAATTGAACCAAAAACTAAAGCAGATGACGAGAAACTAGGAATCGCACTGGTTAAATTGTCCGAAGAAGATCCCACCTTTCAAGTTAAGACAGATGACGAGACTGGTCAGCAGATCATTTCGGGGATGGGCGAGCTTCATTTGGACGTCTTGGTTGATAGGATGTTGCGCGAATTCAAAGTTGAGGCAAATGTGGGACGGCCTCAGGTAGCGTATCGTGAGACCATAAGGGATACCGTGGAATCTGAAGGCAAGTTTGTCCGTCAGTCGGGGGGACATGGTCAATATGGTCATGTCTGGTTAAAGTTGGAACCTGCGGAAAAGGGCGAGGGCTTCGAATTCATAGATAAAGTCGTAGGTGGGTCAATCCCGCGAGAGTTTATTTCGTCTGTTGGGCAGGGCGTGACAGAAGCCTTGAACAACGGGGTCTTGGCTGGTTATCCGGTTCAAGATGTGAAAGTGACTGTATATGACGGTTCGTACCATGATGTAGATTCGTCCGAAATGGCGTTTAAGGTTGCAGGTTCAATGGCCTTCCAAGAAGGTATGCGTCGCGCACGGCCAGTGCTGCTTGAACCTGTAATGGAGCTCGAAGTTGTGGTGCCATCTGAATATGTAGGTGGTGTCGTTAGTGATATCAGTTCGCGCCGAGGTCGAATAGGTGGTATTGCCATGCGAACGGATGCTCAGGTAGTGGCTGCAACAGTCCCTTTGAATGAAATGTTTGGCTATGCAACAGCGCTACGTTCAGCTACACAGGGGCGGGCAGTTTACTCTATGCAGTTTGCAAATTACGAAGAAGTTTCCCAGTCAATTATGGAAGAGATAGTGGCGAAGGTCCGTGGTGGTGCTTAATACCGACGGGGTGATTGCCCTGTCCACGATCTACAGTCGCCTCAATATGCTTTGGAGGGGAGTTCATGTCTAAGGAGAAGTTTGAGCGAACCAAACCTCATGTAAATATCGGCACGATCGGTCACGTTGATCACGGTAAGACTACGTTGACATCTGCGATCACGAAGGTACTTGCCGAAAAGGGTCTGGCGAAGGCTAAGAATT
>JABIQT010000469.1 GCA_018667995.1 Candidatus Latescibacterota bacterium | reverse complement strand
TCCTCCATTGGGCATGGACAGATCACGATAGTTCAGTGAATAGGCCCGCATCCGAACTACCACGTCCATGGGCCCAGGTACAGGATCGTCGAAGGTCTTCAATTTCAGGGCTTCCAGTCCAGTGTGGCTCTCTATCTGGTATGCTCTCATCAGAGGTTCTCCGTGGTCCATTCAATGCCAGCTCACAAGCTGTATCGCCAATGAGTGGGGTGTTTTCGGGGTTTGATACGGTAGGTGGCAACTGTATTAGCAGATCCCTATCGTAGAGGTCCGCGAGTCGTGGTGACTGGTACCTCAGCGTCGGGATAGGAATGGGACCGCCCCTATCGGGATCGCTAACCTTCAGATTCTGCTATCAACGTACGTGCAACTGTACCTTGCATGGCGGGATTATGAATCGCATGGTGGCTATTCTATTGGTTATTGGGTCAATCTGTGGAGCGTTTTCATGTTCAATTCCACGCCAAGGCCTGGCAAGTGCGAGGGTTTGATACGACTGTTGTGAATCTCCTCCACTGGGGTGATGAGATCTTCACGCCACGGCACCTCACCCCAGGCATACTCCAAGATCTGAAATCCTGGATGCGCTACCATGGTCTGAATGCCAGCAGCCAACGCAACGGGGCCGAAAGGCCCGTGAGGCGCGGTGGTGATGCCCTTGGACTGGGCCATATCAGCCACTTTCCGCAGTTCGCTTATCCCGCCCACAATGGTTACATCGGGCATGACTACATCCATCATCTCGTGGACCAGTACGTCCCAGAATCCCTGGCGAAGCTGACGACCCTCGGCACCTGCAAGAGGCAAATCGAGTTGTTGCCTGATCTGCCTGTAGCCATCTATGTCTTCAAACGGTAATGGCTCTTCGAACCAGTAGAGATTCAGATCCCGCAATGCATCAGCAATACGCAACGCGCCGGGAACGGTAAAGTGGCTGTGGCAGTCTATTAAGAGGTTGACGTCCGGGCCGATGGCCTGCCGTACTTCGCGCATGCAGCTGAGTCCCTGCATGGCATCGGCGGTATCGTCTATGCCGGATTTGAGACCGTCGAACGGTGCCAGCTTTATGGCATCAAAGCCCTGAGCAACGGCCTTTTCTGCGTTTATCGCAAAACCCCGAGGCGTTCTATCGACAGTCGCCCTATTGATATTCGCGTACACATGGATATCTTCGTGGCAGCGCCCGCCCAGGATTTGGTAAAGCGGCACATTCAACACTTTACCCAGGATATCCCACAGAGCCTGATCAATCGCGCTTAGTGCCAATACACTGGTATAGTCCAATCCTTCAGGATTGAGCGATTGAATCAGCGCCTCTATATGGCACGGATCCCGCCCGATGAGCGTATCCGCCATTTGTTCCAAGATAGCGTCGCAACCACGCTGTAAGCCGGAGGGGTTCAGTTCACCAAGGCCATGGATACCCTCGTCTGTATTTATGAGAACGAAGGTCCAGCTGCCGCGATGGTTGACCGGAACTGTATGGAGGTCAATACCGGTGATTTTCACCCTTTGCCGGACCGTCTGGGAAGGTTCACTGTCCGTCCTCCCTGACCTTTTTGTCCTTTGAAGTGCTGTTTGGGGCCACGTTCTTTAGGTACGAAAGCAGTAGCTTCCGCATCTGCGCCCTCTTCTGTGTTTTCCTCTGCAGCTTCAGCTTCAGCTGCTGCTGCGGCTTCTTCCGCTGCTTCCACTGCTTTTCCTGCCGCGTGCTGTGCGGCCTCATCATCAGCCAGATGGCATTTCTTGTATTTCTTGCCTGAGCCGCATGGACAGGGATCGTTGCGCTTGGTCTTCTTAAGTCGCGTTTCGTAATCTGAGGTTGACATCGGATCTCCTGGCGTTGTGATATTGATGCATCTGACGGGGACGTGTAGATGGCTCAATACTGTACACATTCCCATTGATTCAGGCAAATGAATTATATACAATGGAAACGCCGATGGGGCCTCCATTATCGAATAGATTAAACGAGTACTTGATTCACGTCCTCCTACACTCGCTTCACGTTTCCATAGGTGGAGTCTTTACGGGGCTGTTGTTTCCTTTCGACAAGTCGGCATACCGTTGCAGGCTACCTATTCAGATTGATTGGCTGTATTGATCGCCTACCTACAGCCCGATGCCCATGGTGCCCGACCGAGGTAGAGATCTCATGATTGAAGGCCACGAAGTAATTTCCGCGACAGGCGCGGTCGCAGCAGGGCCTCCTGGTGCGGCCAGGGCTGGCGCACATGTACTCGAGCAAGGCGGAAACGCAATGGACGCCGCCGCTGCTGCCAGTATGGCTTGTTGTATGCTACAGCCGGCAGCGACAGGAATAGGCGGGTACGTTCTTGCGGCCGTAGTCCTTGAGGGAGCTACCGGTAAGGTTTGGTCATTGGACGCCAACTCTCCCGCGCCGATAGCCGCTCGGGAAGATATGTTTGAAGTACTTCCTCGAGATGCTGGGAAATCCGGCATCAACGAGAATGAATACCTATGTAGCGTGAAGGATGACGCCAACATTTACGGTCCTCTCTCCGTAGCGGTACCTG
>JABIQT010000939.1 GCA_018667995.1 Candidatus Latescibacterota bacterium | reverse complement strand
TGGATTCAAAGAAACATACCCCATGCCCGCTGATTGAGGCTATAATCTTTGATTGACGGAGGCGGAGGGCAGGTCTATTATAGTCCCGCTAACCCATCGGTTTCATTCGGGATCTCCCCATGTCGGTCACCATCGCATCAGTACCAGATAATGGCAGCCAGACTACCTTACAGACAGATACCTCATCCTTCTGGCGTGATGCGTCACGAAGCCGACTTCTGGTGTCCGGAATGGTTATAGTGGGTATGCTTCTATCGCTGGCGTTTCTCGCGCCTGCTTTGACCAGGTGGCACGTCATATCGGACCCCATGACCCAGTTTCCCAATGGACTCGATGTCGACGGATTACCGATCGGACCTGGTCAGGAATATCGTCTGGGCACAGACAGCCTGGGGCGTGATCTGCTAAGCCGCGTCGTACACGGTACACGTATTTCCCTGACAGTCGGCGTCGTGGCAATGTTCACGGCTCTATTCATCGGTGTATCGGTGGGTGTGATCGCGGGATATTTCGGCACCTGGGTTAACACTGTGCTAATGCGTGGTACCGATGTCATGATGACAATACCCGGACTCCTGCTGGCCATCGCTTTCGCAGGACTAATGGACGGACGTGACCTGCACCTTCATCCGGATTGGTTGGCGTGGCATTGGTTGGATGTGACCCTGGAAAGGGGCGTGCTGAGCGTACTCCTGGTTATTGGGATCGTAAGCTGGACCTGGATCGCCCGTGTGGTCAGGAGCCAGGTGATCACCGTCAAGGAGAGGGAGTTCGTCGAGGCATCACTCGCAATGGGCTGTGGACACGGCAGGATCATCCTGAGACATTTACTACCCAATATCCTGCCCACTGTAATTATCGTAGCAACCCTGAGTACCGCAGGAACGGTTTTGCTGGATGCTGGCCTCAGCTATCTTGGCGTTGGGGTTCCCCCTCCGGCGCCGTCATGGGGTACGATGATTGCTGACGGTCAACCGTACTTTATCGTAGCTCCGCATATCACGGTCGTACCCGGGATAGCAATTGTGTTGACTGTCGTCGGCTTCAATCTGCTTGGCCAGGGCCTGCAGGATGTGTTGGATCCTTATGAAAAGGGACGTCGATAGATGGCCGTGCCTAGCGGCGTCTCGCCTTCAAGTCTGATCGATTCCCAGCTGTCACGAATCCTGAGTTTCTTCCTCCTGATATGCCTTTCATGTGGAACATCCGAGCGTGCTGATCGTGTCGTCCAGGACGACAAACTCCTTCGTATTGCTATCCCTTCAGACGCGCGGACGCTGGATCCCGCTATCGCGTACGATGTGGTCACCTGGCCGCTTGTTCGGGCATTGTATCATGGACTTGTCGACTACGACGATGATCTGAACCTGATCCCGTGGCAATCCCAGGGATGGGAAGTCTCAAGCGACGGAGCTACAATCTCATTCGAGATTATTCCAGGCATCCGGTTCTCGAATGGACGAGAAGTGACCGCCCAGGACTACGTCTATTCGCTCACGCGTGTTCTCAATCCAGCAACACTCTCTCCCGGCCAGGGATTCTTCCGAAATATAGTAGGGGCTATCGACTATCAGAACGGCGAAGCCGATCATGTGGCGGGCCTCAAGGCCCCGAGTCGATACCAATTCGACGTGACACTGCTGCGGCCTGACCCTACCTTTTTGCACATACTTGCCATGCCATTCTCATATGTCGTGCCAAGAGAAGAGGTTATTAGTGCTGGAAAGGATTTCGCGCATAATCCAGTGGGTAGCGGCGCCTTTGTCCTCTCGGAATGGCATCGCGGGAGTTCTCTGCGATTCGATCGGAGCCCCACGTATGCCTGGCCGGAGCGTGTGCGGCTTGACACCTTCGAAATCATGGTAGGAGGAGATGGCGCATTGCACATGATGATGTTCGAACGGGGCGAATTAGATATAGCCAATGTGACCGATACCGGTATCCCTGATCCCGATTTTGTACGCATAATGCGGGATCCAGAGCTCCGTAAATACGTGGAATCACAACCGCTTAATGCTACAAGATACCTGTCGCTCAATACGGAAATGCCCCCTTTCGATAACGTACTTGTACGGCGTGCCGTCAACCATGCTATTAATAAGGATCGGCTGATCACGCTGATGAGTGATCGGGCTGTGCCTGCCAAAAGTGTTCTTCCGCCTGGAATGCCCGGCTACAATCCCGATCTTCTGGGGTATCCCTATGACCCGGATCGGGCTCAGGTCCTCCTCGCTGAGGCGGGATATCCTCAGGGCTTCGAGACCGAACTCTGGATAAACGCGGCCGAAAATACCGAAACACGCCAAGCACAATCAATCCAGCAGGATCTGGCAAAAGTAGGTGTCAAAGTCTCGATTAAGGCGGTTACTGGTGCAACCCGAATCGAAGCCGTTGGTCGCAGAAATACGGTTCCCATGGCGCATTTTGGTTGGTATCAGGACTATCCGGATCCCAGCAATTTCCTGGATGTTTTGCTCAATGGCACCCGCATAACTGATGTAAACTCAAATAACGTAGCTTTCTACAATAATCCACTGGTCAATGATCTTCTGGGCAAGGCGGCTTACGAGATTGACAACTCGGTTCGTCTCAAGCTCTACCAGGAGGCCGAACGAATCATTGTGGATGATGCGCCGTGGGTCTTCTTATTTCATCCAAACATGTATATACTTCGGCAGCCATGGCTTCGAGGCCTTGATCTGAACCCAGTCTGGCCCATCAGATATGAGCGTATGTGGATCGACAGCGGGAAGGAGAACTGATGCTATCGCGAATGGCGTCGAGGGTGATCTGGGCCGTAGTGATACTCTGGGGAACCAGCGTGGTGACGTTCTTGATTGCGCATGCCGTGCCGGCCGATCCGGCCCGCGTCTACGCCGGTGCTAACGCCGATGCTGAAACGGTGGCTCGGATTCGACAGGAAATGGGTCTGGAGGATCCGCTCGTGCAGCAGTACGGACGATTCGTCCTGGATCTGATTCAGGGCGATCTGGGAACATCTCTCGTCACAAGTGAAGCAGTACTGGATGCTATTCTTCAGAGATTTCCTACCACCGCCGCGTTGGCACTGACGGCAATCTTCTTCTGGATGTTGATAAGCCTGCCATTGGGGATTCTTACCGCGAAATATCGCGGCCAATGGATTGATCGTACTGTGCTCGTTGTGGGAATGATTGCCATATCACTTCCCGTCTTTTGGCTCGCCCGCATGCTGCAATACGAATTGGCTTATCGGTCAGGCTTCTTTCCGGTGGCAGGATTCATCAGTTGGAAGCATATTCTCCTACCGGCCCTAACGCTGGCCCTGGTGACTTCGGGCTACTATGCCCGGCTGATACATGCCAGCATGGTAGAAGCCCTGGGGCATGATTATATCAGGGTTGCCCGCGCCAAAGGCGTAGCTGAGATCGTCGTGTTATGCAAGCATGCTTTGAGAAATGCCATGATACCGGTGATTACTGTGCTGGGAATGGATGTGGCGGCACTTCTTGGCGGCGTGGTGTTTACTGAGAATGTCTTCGCATTGCCGGGAATCGGCACACTCGCTTTGCAGGCGGTATTTAACCTGGATGTTCCCATGATAATGGGAGTCGTTCTTTTCTCCGCCACGCTCGTAGTATTTGTTAATCTCCTGGTCGACTTCCTTTATCATTGGATCGACCCAAGAGTTCAGGCGGAATAATGTTGGAGATCTGACTATGAAATCTGAACTGAAGAATCAGTGGGACGAACTCGGGTATGTAGTAGTGCCAGGGATATTCGATCCTGAGTTGGTCCAGCAACTACTTGCTGCGTGTGAAGCCATCCTGAAACAGTGGCGGATCGAGAATCCGGAGGACGGCAAGCCCGGTGGCGGGCCCGATGCCACGGTCATGCGGCACCTGAATCATCCCGGCTACTTTGCTTCTCATCCTGAATGGCGCCAGCTGATTCTGGAGTCCATAGCACATGATCGCGTACTGGAAGTGGCAAGGGAGATCTTAGCGGAAGAACCGGTGTTCCGCTCGACCAGCTTCTTCTTTAATCCCATGGGATCGAGTCGCGACGGTAATTGGCACAGGGATTCGCAGTTCGGGCACCAGCAAGTGGATGACGAGAAGGCATATCTTCAACCACGATACGGTAAAACCTCCGGTATC
>JABIQT010000619.1 GCA_018667995.1 Candidatus Latescibacterota bacterium | reverse complement strand
GACTCGAATGAGTGGTCAGGATTCGCTTACAACTGTCGCCACCCCGTGTTGAAGCTCAAGGAAGTCCGGCAAGCACTCACGTTTCTCTTCGACCGAGCTGGGGCCTTGCGGGCAAATTTCGGGGAGGACGCTGGCGTCATCGTCTCGGGCCCCTTCACCCCGTCCAGTTTCTGCATCAATCCTGAGGTCAGGCCACGCTCTCATGATCCTATTATGGCCGATCGCCTACTTGATCAGGCGAATCTGCTTGACCGCGATGGCAACGGATTTCGAGAGTACAACGGCAAAGACATCAGATTGAGGATGGTTCTATCCAAGAGTATGTCAGAAGCGAACAAGGCCGTCTGCGCCGATTTTCAGCGTCAGGCGGCGGAGCACATGATTCGGGTGGATCTCGACTACCAGGAAAAAGAGGTCCGATACGAACGGGTCTTCTATCACCACGACTACGAGATCGCCTTTGTCACCTGGAAATTTGACGCCGCAAGCAATGTTCGTCCCTTGTTCTCAACCACTGAGCAAGATCCAGGTTCATACAACATTGTCCAGTTCGATCACGATGGAGTTGAGGAACTGCTCGGTCGATTTCGCGGTAGTACGGATGATGCAGAGCGCACGGCTGCCGGACAACGTCTGCACTCAGTGTTGCATGACGAAGTGCCCTACACATTTCTGTGGACCCTCCATCATTATGCCGGTTTGAGAATCGACAAGATCAAGCGGATTCAGATTGATCCGTTCTACTTCTTCCGCACGATTGAAAATTGGGAGATGGCGGCTCAATGAAGCACATGAGAAAACGTCTGTCGCAGGCATGTCGTCTGTGTGGTTGGCTCAGTGCGATATTGGTGGCACCCGCTCAATTGGGGGCCGCAGATCTCAACTACATCGAGACAAGCCGCCCAGAGCTACTTAATCCTGTTGATGGATCCCGGAATGTCATCGGTATCCGGTCGCTGGAGCTTATGTATCGTGGTCTGATAAGCCAGGACGAATTCGGCGAGTGGATTCCAGACCTGGCCCTGACTCTTCCGTCACTCGACGAAGAGAGAGGAGAACTGGTTTTTAGGCTCCGCGAGGGGCTCAAGTGGCCCGATGAAGAGAATATCACTGCCGCCGATGTAGTCCACTCTTACTACATCTATCGAGACAGGAGGTCCCGCTACGGGAACGCGCACCTGCTGGCAGTATTTGACTCTGTCTACGCCGAGGACGAAACGACAATACGGTTCCACCTGGCTCAAGCGCATCCACATGCACTCGCACGTGCGGGCTATCCGGTGATGCCGAAGCATCTGGTAGGAGATGACACCTATCTACCGCCCACTAACCAGTTCAACTCGCAGCCTTTGGGGGCCGGCCCGTACATCCTAGCCTACGCCGAAGACAATCTCCTGTCTTTTGAGACCAATCCCTGGTACCACAAATCACGCCCGATCATCGAGACCGTTGATCTCGTCGTGAGTCCGGACGAGAACACACAACATCAGCTGCTGATGGCTGGTGGCTACGTCCACCTTGATCCCGTCGTGCGGCCCCAGGATCTGCCGGCTCTGTCTGCCAGTGCCGAACACGATGTTCGGCCATACAGCTCGCAGACGTGGTACGGCTTCGCATACAACACCAAGAGAGGTATCCTGCGTTTCCGTGAGGTCCGCCAGGCCTTCAGCCATGCATACAACCAGGCGGGCGCACTGGACTCCTACTTCGCCAACCAAGGGGATCTCGTTTCCGGGCCCTACACCAAGGCCAGTTTCTGCTACAACCGTGAGGTGCCCCATTACAAGTTCGATGTTGTACGCGCGATTCGCATGCTCGATGAAGCCAGCATACTTGATCGCAACAGCGATGGAATCAGGGAATACGAGGGTGAAGATGTCAGGCTGGTGATGGTTCTATCGAAAAGCATGAGTCAGGCGAATCGCGACGTGTGCGCGGATTTCGCTCAGCAGCTCAGCAAGTCATTGCGGATTGACGTTCAGCTGGACTATGTCGACCAACGTGTCTGGCAGGAGAGAATCTTCATCGATCGTGACTTCGATATCACCTTCATGTCGTGGAAGTTCGATGAAGCCAGCAATATCTACTCGCTGTTCTCAAAGACCCAGACTGACCCAGGCGAGAACAACGTTTGCCAGTTTGAAAATGATGAAGTGGAAACTCAACTGGAGACTTTCAGAACCACGACTGACGACGCTGAACGCACGGCATCGGGACAGCGGCTCCACCAACTTCTGTTTGATGAGTCTCCTTACACCTTCCTGTGGACAGTGGAACACAGCTCGGCCTATCTGCGATCTCATCTCAAGAGGATCCGAATCCAACCTTTCTACTTCTTCAGCTATATCGATGAGTGGGAGTTAGAATAGCGTGCGGATCATCGGCGCCACGACACGCTTCGGCCTTCGTCTGATCGGCGTGACCCTCTTCGTGTATACGATTCTCTTCCTGACGCCTGGGACACTACGCGTCCGAGTTGCTGAGGCTGGCGATGGGGGCACAGTTCAACGGCGCAATGGGGTCCACCACAACGCCGAGCAGGACTTGACGCTCGTCGACGGAGACTGCCTGCAAGCCGGCTCAGATGGCGCTACACTGAGCTACAATTCGGAAGCTGGAAGGTTGGTCGGGGTTGGGCCAGGTGAGCGACACTGCGTAGGGGGAATCATTGATGTGCCGGGCGGCTATCTGAGATGGCTGGGGAAGGCCGTTCGCGGAGATTTGGGTCACTACTACGGCACACCTGTTCTTGAACGCCTTGGCGTACACGCGGGACGTACGTTGCTGCTGGTTTCGGGCGCTCTGGTGCTGTCTCTTGCTCTTGCCCTGGGTCTGGTGGTGGTGGATCTACTGCGCAGTGATAGCAGGTGGGTCGGGTACGCCATCCAGAGCGTAACAGCGGTGTCGGGTCTGCATGTCATCGTATTGTGCTTCGCGACCATGGGCCTTCAGTGGGCCGTACCCAACACGGGATTCTCTGTGTGGTTGATCATCATTCTTGCGGTCGGCAACGGCACACTTGCCGACTACTACGCGATACTTCGTGAGGAGTTTGGCTCCGCTCTGACGCAGGATTACGTGCTTGCGGCACAAGGGCGAGGTGCAAGCTTCCTGTTGCATGCTACGAGAAATGAGATGGCTCTGGGGCTCTTAGAGGCGACCAGTTCGCGTATTCCCACTCTCATTGGCAGCACGATTGTGATAGAGTGGGTGTTCTCCTACCTCGGTCTTGGGTACGACATCGTGAAGGCAATCCAAGGGCGGAATTTTGAGATGATTATGGGTGTCACGAGTGTATTGGCCGTAGTGCTCATCGGCGTCCTCGAGTCCGCCGGACTCGCCAGAAGGTTTCTGGACCCCCGCATAGGTGGTCGTTCGTGAATCTGGCGATAGCCTATGAGGCAGCG
>JABIQT010000985.1 GCA_018667995.1 Candidatus Latescibacterota bacterium | reverse complement strand
TTGTCTCCTCAGGCTACCAGCACTATGAGATATCGAACTTCGCCAGGCCCGGTGCCGCCTGCCTCCACAATCTGGCATATTGGACGGGTACGGACTACCTCGGACTGGGCCCCTCGGCACACTCTTATACCGGCGGACACCGATTCGCGAATGCCCGAAGCCTGGAATCCTATCTGGCACATTTTGACCGCGGCGAGGATGCCAAGGTGATGGACGAATCCTTGACGACTGAACAGCTGATTGGTGAGTCCATAATGCTTGGTTTACGAATGACGGAAGGGATGGACGTGCGTACTTTTACGACGCGATTCGGCCAGAAAGCATACACGGATCGCGTGCCCGTGATCGACAAATTGAGATCAACCGGATTCCTCGAGCAATCGATCGACCGGTTGCAGTTGACGAGACAGGGCATGGTATTGGCGGACACAATTTGTGCAGAACTGATGTAGTCAATCACGGATTTCTTTGAAGGCATTCGCAGCAACGGAAGATCGTCATCAAAGAGTCATAAATACTCCACACAAGATACGGGTTCTCATGGACAAAACACGTGTTGGCATTATCTGCGGAGGGCGGTCGGCGGAGCACGAGGTCTCCCTGCAGTCAGCGAAGAACATTATTGAGGCTATCGATCGGAGCAAGTACGAAGTCGTGCTCATCGGAATTGACCGCACGGGGCAGTGGTTTCTCGGGGATTCGGCCCAGTTTCTACTGAACGCGGACAATCCCAAGCTGATTGCCTTGAATAAGAGCAACGACCTGCTTTCCTTTGTCCCAGGAAAAAACAAGCTTACGAGCCAGTCTGGCGGAGAGGCCACCGGTCCGATAGATGTCATATTCCCGGTCCTTCATGGACCGCACGGCGAAGACGGAACCATGCAGGGACTGCTGAAGCTTGCCAATATTCCTTTCGTCGGTGCCAGTGTCCTGGGTTCGGCTGTGGGCATGGACAAGGATGTGATGAAACGCCTGTTGGGAGCCGCAGGAATCCCCATTGCAAGATTCCGGGCCTATCGGCGGTCGATGCAGGAACAGATCGATTTCGACCAGATTGAAGAACTCCTGGGAATGCCCTGTTTCATCAAACCGGCCAACATGGGATCGTCCGTGGGCGTCTCGAAGGCCTTTGACCATGAAACCTTTGTCGCAGGTGTCGAAGAGGCGTTCCGATACGACCACAAGATCATCATTGAGGAATTCGTGAGAGGACGCGAAATAGAGTGTGCTGTTCTCGGGAACGACAACCCGATCGTATCTCTGCCAGGAGAGGTATTTCCCGAGCATGACTTTTACACGTATGAGGCCAAGTATATTGACGAAAGCGGGGCACGTCTGCAATACCCGGCCGATCTTCCCGAGCATCTTATTCAAGAATTGCAGCAGTTGGCAGTAGAGAGCTTTCAGGCCATCGAGTGCGAGGGTATGGCGCGAGTAGACTGCTTTCTCACCGAGCACAACACATTCGTAGTCAACGAGTTAAACACGATTCCCGGCTTTACGAAGATCAGTATGTATCCCAAGCTGTGGGAGATCAGTGGAATTCCATATACAGAGTTGATCGACCGACTGATTCAGTTGGCGCTGGAACGGAATGAGCGCGAAAAGCAGCTTTCGGATTGACGAATGAAAACCTATGAATGGCGGTTCATAATTGGATAGACGAGCTCTGCCGGGCTATGGCTGGTTCGGACTGGCAACCATCGTATTGGCCGAGGTGCTGCTCTTCCAAGGAGTTGCACTGGTTGCCACGTTATTTACGGCGATAGTCTGGACCGGATACATCCTTCTCGTAGACGGTTTAGTCTGGCGAATCAAAGGTGAATCACTGATTCGGGGGCGGGCCAAGGAGATGGCGTTTCTGGCGTTCTTCTCTATACCGTTCTGGTTAATCTTCGAGGCCTACAACTTCCATCTCAATAACTGGGCATACATCAATCTGCCCGAATCTATCGAACTCAGATGGCTCGGATATGCGTGGGCCTTCGCCACTATTCTGCCGTGCATCTTCGAAACCGCGGAACTCGTACAGGCAAGCGGGCGATTCGGATCCTTGACCATGCGCCCGCTGCGCATTTCGGAGGGAACGAGGCAAGTTATTGTCGTAGTAGGGTTCTTCTTCAGCTTTATGCCGTTGGCGGCTCCCCCCCACGTAGCGCCCTATCTGTTCGGGTTCGTCTGGGTCGGATTCGCCCTTTTTCTGGATCCATTCAACTATTCAGATGACGTTATCTCTCTTCTCAAAGAGCTGGAGGGGGGACGACTTGAAACGATCGCCTCATTCTGTGCGGCCGGCCTGATATGTGGTGTACTCTGGGAGTTCTGGAATTACTGGGCCTATGCAAAATGGATCTATACCGTACCGATTATGCAGAACTATAAGATCTTCGAAATGCCGCTTCCCGGGTACCTCGGATTCCCCGCGTTCGCACTCGAATGCTTGGTGGCTGTGACCTTTGTCCGCTCCAAACTTTTATCTTGACACTTTCGAGGCTTGCGGGTACCCTTCGGGCGTGTTTACGCGGGAATAGCTCAGTTGGTAGAGCATCAGCTTCCCAAGCTGAGGGTCGCGGGTTCGAGCCCCGTTTCCCGCTTCCGATTCATTCAAGGCGGGCATCAATATCCCCACCCGTTCTGCCATGAATTCGAACTCATTTGTAGGCGTCCTGCCCTTCCCATATCAGATGCCATCCGTGAAAGACTCGCCTGATGAATTGGATACCAATGCAGAGAATTCTGGTATGTTCGGTAGCCCTGATGGTCGGCCTGGCTTGTGGTGCGTCCAATGTAATGATTTCGGGCAGCCTCAATACGCCTGAAACCGCCTACGCAAACGGGTTACGCTATCTGGAAGAGAATGCGTTCGCCAAAGCCCGGGCATCATTTCAGCGTGCCCAAAGTCTTGATTCAGACTACGCGGCCGCCTATGAGGGGTTGAGTCGGACCGCACATGCCGAGGGCAAGACCAACGACGCCATTCGGCATATACAGACCGCCAAGATCAAGGATTCTGGATATGCGCCCGCATGGATCTTCACGGGGGTTCTCTATAATTCGGTGAATCGATCTGCGGCCGCTATTGTGGAGTTCCAGGAGGCACTAATTCGTGACAAAGACGAGCTCTGGTCCGTTACGACCTACTATCAGATGGCCCTGACCTATGAAAAGATGGACCGAACCGAAGACGCCTATAACTCCCTGGGCGAAGTTCTCAAGCGCGACACCCTGCACATGGCCGCGCGAGCAGGACAAGAGAGACTGAAGGACCAGCTTCCGCCAGGTTTCTTCAGCCCGTTCCGCCATTAGACGCCTCTTGAGGCTATGTTTTCGCCTCAAAAGCGCGGAGATACAACGAGTATAGACGGTTAGGGGCATTCCGCGCGGAAACGCGCCTACGCTGCTTGATACTTAGTATCCTTGCGGTAGATCTTTCGAACGCCACAATCCCTGAATCTACCACAAGTATTCGCCCGCACGTTTCCCGCCGAACGTCTCAATCAGAGCTCTGAGATTACATTTCGAATGAAAGATACAGACTTGGCAATCGCCGCACGCTTTTCATCGGGCGAGTCGCCGCTGATTCCACACTCATAAGCCAGATATCCCTCGAAACCGATTTCCTTCAACGCTCCCAAACCAGCATGCCAATCTATATCTCCGGTGCCCGGTTCCTGGCGTGTATTATCCGCCATGTGAACGTGCGCTACGTACTTGCCGGCACGGCGGAAGGCGTCGGGCGTATTGGTCTCCTCGATGTGCATATGGAAAAAATCGCTCAAGAGAGCCACACCAGCTGGATCCCCAGCCATCTTGATGGCTTCGATGCCGTGGTCTTGCTGGCGAAGCAGATGCTGCTCATATCTGTTGAGGGGCTCCAGAAGCAGCAACGTGTTTCTTTTATGCGCGTAAGCAGCCAGATCCTTTATGATTTCCGCAAGCAGACGCATCTCCAGTGTCTCCGCGTCTGCATAAGGAGATAGATCGGCAATTCGAGGCGGACCGAAGATGGGCGGAACGATCTGTCCGACCGCACCGAAATGTGCACAGACATCCAGATTACGTTTGCACTCCTCAATGCTTTCTGCTCGTTTATCGGGGTCTGGATCGAGGAAGTCAAAAGTTGTCTGTCCGCAGACCGAGACCACCTTGATGCTTCGGTCTTGAGTCGCTTTCTCGAGCTCTTCGACCCTGAGCGAAGGATTGCTCCAACCGGAGACCTCAAGCCCCGTAATATTGAGTGATTCAGCAAAGTCCAACTGTTCTGCAAGTCCATCTCCCGGCAACAGGCCTTCCTGTAGTGCGATCTTCATGATGGTACTCCCCGTGGTGTGCCATTGTACATTAGAATGAGGTCGTCCAAGGTGGTGTGTGCCCTGCTGCATTATAGCAGGCGCGTCTGATTGGCGAAGTATTCGAGCCTTTCTATGGTCTGTAGAATATCCTCTTCAGTCGTTCTCGGATTTATGGTACAGAAACGCAGGACTGTTCTCCCTTTTATCTCAGTGGTCATGACCAGCGCGAAGCCGTCTTCCAGGAGAGGCTGTACGAGGGATCGATTGTATCCATCGACATCGCGGCCGTCGGAAGGAATGCATCTAAACGTGATGACGCCCATGCAGGCCGATGAAACCACTTCCCAATGGGACCTGTCACGCAGGATAGCTTCGGCGTGTTCCGCGAGGGCAATACCACGTTCAATAGCTGCCCGGAAGGCACCCAATCCGAAAACCTGTATGGACATCCACAGTTTTAGAGCACGGAATCCTCGTGTGAGCTGGATTCCGTAGTCGTAGAAATTCACCTCTTCCGACTCCCCCTCCAGATCTCTCAGATACTCGGGCAGCACATGAAAGGTCTCCCTCAAGTGTTCCCTATCGCGAACGAGCACAACGCCACATTCGAAGGGCTGGAAGAGCCATTTGTGGGGATCGAGTGAGAGCGAATCTACACGATCGAGACCCGCCAGCAGTTTCTTACCCCGCGGGCACAAAGCGGCGGCGGCTCCGAAGGCACCATCGGCGTGTAACCAGAGGCCTTCATGGGAGCAGAGATCGGCGAGCTCGGGCAACGGATCAATGGAGCCCGTGTTGGTGGTGCCCGCATTGGCGACGATACAGAAGGGGGTCCGGTCTGTGGCCCGATCCGTTTCAACACGGTTCGCGAGATCATCCAGCGGGATTCGATAGTCATCGTCAGACGGTATGATGACCAACTGATCCGGAGCGAATCCAAGGAGCCTGAGACCACGCCTGACGGAACTATGGGTCTGGTCGGACATGTAGACCATACCATTCCGGAAGTCGTCACCCAGGCATTTCTGTCGTGCCACCGCCAGGGCCGTGATGTTTGCCACCGAACCGCCGCTGACAAACAATCCGCCCGCCGTCTCGGGTAAGCCGCAGATCTTGCGCAGCCAATCGATGGTAACCAGCTCTATCTGTGCCGGGCCAGCTG
>JABIQT010000274.1 GCA_018667995.1 Candidatus Latescibacterota bacterium | reverse complement strand
TACAGGAGTAGAAGAACTCAAGGATGCTATAAGGCCTACTCTGAAGATTACTGAGCCCGTTTTCTCCGGTCCCCTCTACCGTACTGAGGATCTGTCTCTCACAGTTGAAGGTCGAGCTACCGATAACTTGGCTGTTACCAAAGTCCAAGTGAACGGAGAGCCTGTTTCACTTCGTTCAGACGGGGCTTTTAAGTATCGCCTGCGGCTTAAGTTCGGTAGAAATACTGTGGTTATTCGAGCGGTAGATGTGAATGACAATGTGAGCGTTCATTCCTTTACTGTCCTGCGCGACGAAATTGTGCAGGATACTCAATTCAGTGATGTCGATTTCCCGTCTGCAACGACGGCTAAATCTCCTGACGGCATTGCGGTGGTGATCGGCATAGAGAGCTATCGTCATGCCCCTGCTGCTTCCCATGCCATAAACGATGCTGAGATAATCCGAGAATATCTCGTGAAACGCTTCGGATATGATCGCCGTAATATCCTATTACGCTTGGATGAACAAGCAACTAAGGGAGAGTTCGAGCGGATCTTTGGTCCGAATGGGTGGTTGGAACGGCAAGTTACGAGCACGTCGCAGGTTACAGTCTACTATTCGGGACATGGATCACCAGACACCGGCAGTGGGTCGGCATTTCTCGTTCCTTACGATATTGACCCAAACTACCCAAGTACCGGCTATGCTGTTTCTGAGCTTTATGCTAGCCTTGAATCCTTACCTGCGGAGTCTGTTACGTTGATGCTGGACGCTTGTTTCTCTGGCACAAGTCGCGCAAATGAGCCTCTCTTGGTCGGAGCAAGACCAGTCGCGCTACAGGTAGAGGAAGTCCTTCCCCAAAAAAAACTGGTTGTGCTCTCTGCCGCCTCGGGTACACAAATCAGTTCATCTGCGGAGGACCGCCTCCATGGCCTTTTTACATACTTCATTCTGAAGGGTATGCAGGGCGAGGCAGATAGTAATGCTGATCGAATCATCACTACCGGGGAAATGAATACCTACACTAACAATCATGTGCCTACAGAAGCTCGCCGCCTTGGAAGAGAACAGACTCCGCAGTTGCATGGGGATGCTGATCGGGTTTTGGTGCGGTGGTAGGACCAAGGTAGGCGGATAGACAAGCGGCAACATGTCAACACTGCGCCGATTGCCCAGATCGTGCCGGGGGCCGCGTAGTCAACGTAGATGCAAGGCGGGGTCAGAGCCGGCGTGATACTCAACCCGCCGTCGGGTAGTTTCCTAAGTGTGATCATATGCCCGTGACTGCTCTCCCGAATTTCGGCACGGCCTGGGTACGTCACCTCCCGCACACGCAACTGTTACCAACCCTACACACTCCATCCAGCCCTCTTCAGAGGTAGTCTCCCGGCACGGATTTGCACTTACAGACCCGTGCAGTTCACCAATTCGGGAGGCACGAGATGCACTTCAAGGCGACGTACAGACTCGACTACCACGGTGATGACGTGCCGGGGTGGTTCGACGAGCGGGTCGCGTGGTTGATGCTGGAGGATGTCTACGGGAAGGCCGGTGCGCGGGACGTGCTGGAGGCGCTACGGTAGGGAAGGCGAGTGCATGTGCGATCGGGCGCAGATCGTACTTGGGCCGAGCTCGTTGACGCAGGTCGAGGGTCTGGGCTAAGAGACCGCGCAGCGGTCTCCTGTCACCGTCTGCCCCAACTGCGGTGGTGCCATCAAGATCGTGGCGACCCTCACCGCGCCAGGTCGGCGAGGGCCTACCTCGACGGTGTCGGTCTGCCACTCGAGCCCCGCCCATCACACCGCCCCACCTGGATCGTCAACTCGAATTCGATGAGGCCGCCTGAGCCGCCGTGACGCGGGGCCAAACCGAGTGCTCATCTGAGCCACTTTGTGGCCTCTCACTCAGCATATAGTCAATCCTCGCTCAGCGAGAACTCGTCCTTACCCCACCGTTGTGAACCGGGTGATCTTCGGGGTGCGGAGGAGTCCCGCTCCGATCGTGTATCAGAGTGTTTCAACCGGACACGCTGCTAAAAGACGACTAACCGCGTCAACTGCGATATGCGTACTGTGCATATGACAACCCGACCGTCATTCCCTTCCTTTCGTACATATGCCAGCAAGGAGTGATTCCGAGGAGGCTGCTGATGGACCAGACACGAAACGCCCGGTTTCCATACCTGGTGGTGGCAAGCATCATACAGAAGACTCATGCGGAGGTGCGCTATGATAGGTGTTAACTGGAGAGTATCACCGGGTCTCGTTTCAGTAACAGTTCTGCTCTGGGCCAGTCTTCAAGCCGTATATGGCGATAAGACCATCACATGGACATCAGTTCACGCGTCTGATGTGAATCTCTCCCATATCACCCGAATAGCTGTTCTTCCTCTCGATAACGACAGAAGCGGAAGGATTACCAATGCTATTGGAGCACGCCTGCAGGAGATTGGTTCTTTCGAGATTCTTGAACGATCTCAACTCGACAATCTTGTCAGCGAACATCAACTATCCGTTTCGGGTATGGTCGATGAATCAAGTACGTCAGAGATCGGCCAAGTCTTGGGTGTCGAGGTACTCGTCTACGGTTCAGTCAGCGTGTTTCGCGTCTATGACGAGGCAACCACCAGGAGGGTGGAGTGGCGCGAAAATGAGACATATTACAAGAATGGAAAGAAGAAAACGAGAAGCGTAACCAGAGAAGCCCTCGCACACGCAACACTTCGTCGCGGCACGATAGACTTCATCGTGAAACTGGTAGATGTGGAGAGCGGGAGAATCATAGCACAGAGGGCATTCAGCGACACGAGGGAATTTCTGAAAATCGACCACCTCAGGGCAAAGAAAAAGAATCGGAAGGAGTTGCCAAGTAGAGAGATGATCGAGGGAGAGCTAGTAAGTGGGGCAGCTGTCGCTGTTGCCAGATATGTCTCACCCTATCAGTTGACGGTTGAGGAAACGATCGATGAAAACT
>JABIQT010000245.1 GCA_018667995.1 Candidatus Latescibacterota bacterium | reverse complement strand
GATTACCCTGGGTGTCGAACTCGAGAATGTCAGGAGCAGCGACACAACAATCACCACGCGGTGGATCGTAAGTGGCCATGGACTCGTCGGGGCGGAGATCTGCAGATCGGCTGATCGCCCAAACATGATCACGATTGTCTGTGGTCATGGTTGGCACACCCTGAATAAGCCAGGCGTTTGGTAGCGGCACCTTTGGCCAGAATGGATCAACCTTGTAATCCGGAACCTCCTGAGCCTGCAGTGGCCAGATGGGCGCCGCGAACACGCATATAACGATTAACAATGCCTTGTTTTTATTTTGCCAAAATCTCATGGTCTACCTCGTTATTTTCGTCAACTCTTTCGATGCTTTTTCAGTATGGTACTGAAAAAGTGCTAGTACTTTTCATAACTGATAGTGCAGTTATAGGGCTCTACCGACTCACCGGGCACCCAGATCCAGATCCTTTCCAGTACAACAGGCTCGGTAAAAATAGCGGGGTCCGTCACTGTGGCCGTGTAGTCAAGCCGCCGACCATCCACACTGGGTGTAAATCGTTCTACCACATGAACATTCTCGGTCTGTGGGACCCCAGTTTGATCAAACCACGGCCAGTTAATGTGGGTCGTCGTAACGACCAAACTATCGTTATCCCACAGCCCAACAGAGTGGCCGTATACGCTACTCTGCGTCGGTTCCGGAATTTCGGCCATGTGAATAGTTCGCACCACATCCTGCTCTTCCAGATAAACGAGTATCTGATCACCTTGATCGACAAATTCGGTCGGATAAAACTGGTCCATAATCGCGGGCATTCCGTTCTCGCAACGCATGTATGGATTCTCACCAACACGATCCCAGCTCGCCTGATCGGCCTCGGCCTGTGCCGTCAGGGGATACTCATCTTTCCAAAACGTTCGTCCAGGATTGATGTTGGCAACGTCTGTACTCCAAACCCGAAACAGGCTACTGGCAATCTCGGGGGCGTTTTCCAACTTCTCTTGCTGGTATTCACCAAAAGTGAGCCCAACCGTGTTGTCTGTCCAGCGAGCCGCTGATATCTGAAAGTCGAATACTTCCTGCCCGCTCGGAAATAAAACATTAGTAGTAAAAAGCGCTGCCTTATTGACTCGGCCAACATAGCCCGCAATCTTTAGTGTATCACCCACACTAAACAGCTCCTTCGAGATTCCCTGTCGCATCAGAAAGCTGGGAGCCAAATACTCCATCTCCCATGTTTTCTTTACTCCCTGCTCGTCCGTCGTCTCCACTTCGAACTGAACGTGAGGGTTCCGCCAGATAAGCTCTGTGAGCTCTCCCTCGATTTCTATAATCTGGCTACGGTCGAAATGGACATTGGGTGAATGATGCGCAAGCGTGATTGAAGGTAGAACGAACCAAGCCGCCAAAAGTGTCGAAGACTTTAGTATAGATTTCATTTTATTTCCCGCCGTAATCTATCGAACCCGAAAGCCCAACCCCGGATTTAACATCTTACCGTCTTCCAGAACGGCCGTCGTCCATTCGGCGGCCGGCCGGCCGTCGCGCATGGGGTGACCACTAATCGTTATACGGGTTCCCGGCAAAAGATCGGTAGGACGTATATCGGCTCGCATCAAGCTACTGGGCGCTCCGGTTTCAAACCCCCAGGATGTCACCGTACCGTCATCATTGACCACATCGACAATTAACCAGGCATGCGGGTTGGTATACTGAAACTCCTTCACAACGCCATCCATGGTGATGACCGCACCGAGATTGAACATTTTGTCCGAATGGTGTGCCGACACCGGCCACGATAAAACGGTCGATAATCCAAAGCACAGCAACAAATTGTTAATCGTTCGAATCTTTAGAGATTTCATTTGTCGTCCTCTGAGTTGCCCTCTGAGTTGTCATCAGGGTTGTCGTTTTGGTCGTCTTCGGCGGTAAACGTAAAATCGGTAAACTGCGTAGCGCCTTCTTCAGTTGTGTAAGTATCGTTGTTCTGATTCTCACCGCAATGCCAATAGCGAATCCGTAGTCTTTTCTCCGGATCCGTCAGTTTTGTGAACAACTGACGCGTGTGCCACGGCTCTGCCAGGGCAGGCGGATCGTAGACCCACACATCGACTTCTATATTCCTATCGTCTATCTGTTCCCAAATTTCTACCGTTTCTATTTGATCAGAGTGATCAGGATGGGCGCGCTGGTACTGCCCCGCCATAAGCTGGTTGGTATGCGTTACCAGCTTGTGTCCATCCCAAAAGCCCACGGAGTCGCCGTTATAAAGTGGGTATCGGTCTCCCTGGGGAGTATGCCCACGATCGTCGGTGTAAATTCTTCGAACATCATTGATCATCTCGTTCATGAGCCAGGTTTGATCTGGCGTCACAACGAACTCCCGGAGAAAGGGTTCGGATAACCAGCGCGGATAACCCGGTGGGCTGCAGGTGCTTAAGGGGTCATATTCGATACCGAGTTCACGTAATCGTAAAGTTTCTTCGAATCGAGCCTGATATTCCTCGGTCAATACCGCCGAGGTGAGAACGTCATCAAGCTGGTCTGGATCAAAATCCATACGCCCACGGCCACGAGTGTAGATTCCAGACCATGGCGGCAGATTATCTTCCGCGAGCCGCCCTCCACCGTCTGCTTCACTCGCCAATGCCTGAAAAAGTGCCCAGGCCGAGTCATGCTGGCGGCCTAAGTCGGCCATCTCTGCTGAACTCCCGCGGGTCGATTGCGCGAGTACAGCGCCGGTTGTCAACGCGATGGCCAGCAAAGTAGTCGTTTGAGCAGCTAGTTTAACGATGTAATGCATGGTAGGTAATTCCCTCGCTCACTAAAGAGCACAATTGTAGGGCTTGATCTCTTCGCCCGGCACCCAGACCCAGTGGCCATTGAAGGGTAAAGGGCGCGGTAAATGTTTGCGAGTCGGTGACTGTCAAGCTGTAGTCCAGGCGTGTCTCATCGGCATTGAGCGCGAAAGTTTCTATTGTTTCGACATCCGCACCAAGCGGCGTGCCAATATCGTCGAAGTAGGGCCAATCGATATTTTTGGTAGTAACGACTAAAGCACCTTCCTGCCAGAAGCCCACCGAATAGCCATGTGGCGTCGCAGGCTGACCATCGACGTTCTCGTTGCTTCCCATATGAAAGGTGCGCACCACATCCCATTCTTCCGTGCGCAAAACAATGTTGCCATCTTGCTCGGAGAGCTCGATCGGGAAGGGGTTATCCATGATCCCCGGCATGCCCTGCTGAATGCATCGTAAGCCGGTATCGTCG
>JABIQT010000746.1 GCA_018667995.1 Candidatus Latescibacterota bacterium | reverse complement strand
GTCGTTGGAAGCAAGACCGCACATTTCGGAGGACCCGGGTGGGAGGCCGTTGATGGGGCTATCGCGGCTGCACGCATGTCAAACACCATCGCCATGATCGATTTCGCTCCCCAGCCGACGAGGAGCTACAGAGATCTGCTTCTCGAGAAAATGAGTCCTGGCGACATACATACCCACATGTATGCACAGCACATTCCGCTACTTGATGACGAGAAGGTCGTCAATGATTACGTAACAGAGGCTCGACAGAGGGGAATCATCTTCGATCTTGGACACGGTGGTGGCAGCTTCTGGTTCCGGATAGCCGTTCCCGCCATCGATCAAGGTTTCTGGCCGGACTCAATTAGTACGGATCTCCACAGACACAGCGCGCTCGTTCCGAACGCCCAGATGCCGGAAACCATGTCCAAGTGTTTGAACATGGGCATTCCATTGTATGACGTGATCAGAATGTCAACGATTGAACCGGCCAAAGAAATCGATCGTCCTGAACTCGGTACGCTCAGCGAAGGTGCAGAAGCTGACATGGCCATTCTGGATCTGCTAGAGGGCGACTTTGGTTTTGTGGATTCCGGCCGGGCAAGATTGACGGGCCGACAGCGCCTGCAGTGTGCGCTTACGCTCCGAGCTGGTGAGCTTGTATGGGATAGAAACGGTCTGACTCGTCCTGATTGGAACAGCATCGGCGAGTACAAACGCGCGGAATAGAGGATAGAAAATGGCGACTCCCGCCGATCAAATTGATCGTGGTGATGAACTCAGGATAGTACCTGCCGATATGGCGTACGAGGACGGTTTTAATCTTAAAACCGTCTGGGCGGCGTTTTTCGTGGGTCTTATCATGCTGCCGGGTTCGATCTACCTGGAATTAGTAACGGGGAAGAGCTTCGCTGGAGCTGCGGAGTGGGTCACTATCATCATGTTTATAGAGATCTCCAAGAAGCTCTTCGTCAAGCTCAAGCCACAAGAGACCATCATTCTCTACTGGCTGGCGAGTGGTTTAGCCGCGAGTGGATTGGCGGCAGGTTCCGCGGCCAGCGGCGGTCCGTTCGCACGTATGATCTGGCTGCAATATCTCATACAGTCACCACAGGCTGACGGTCTGGCAGAATTCATTCCAAGCTGGGTTATTCCCGCCAGAGGGACAGATTCCCTGATTGAACGTTCCTTCTGGGCCGTTGAGTGGATCGAACCGATAGGCATTTCAGTAATAGTGGCTGCCCTTGGTATGGTGAGCTCCCTGACGGTCGGCTATGTCCTTTTTCGCCTCACCGCCGATGTAGAGAGATTGCCGTTTCCAATGGCACCGGTGCAAGCGTCCGGTGCGACGGCGCTTGCCGAGACTTCTGCAGGTACCGAAACGTGGCGATGGAAGGTGTTTACAATCGGGGCAATGATCGGTCTCGGATGGGGTATCATCTATATTGTCGTACCCACGGTGTCCGGGATTGTGCTTACCAAAGCCGTGGAGATTGTTCCAATTCCATTCGCTGATTTTACGCCCAGAGTGCGATCCGTGCTACCTGCAAGTCCAATTGGGATCGGAACTGATCTAGCCACGCTGCTCGTAGGATTCGTACTGCCGTTCTGGATCGTAGCAGGGACCTTCATATCTTCGATGGTAGTCACATTTTTTGCGAATCCCCTTCTATACGACATGGGTATCCTTACGAGCTGGACGCCCGGTATGACTACGATCCCTACAAGCATTAACAATATGATCGATTTCTGGCTAAGTTTCTCCTCAATCGGTACATCCCTAGTAATTGGAGCAATTGGGATCATTGCGGCAATTAGGAGTTTCCGCAAACCCCCAGGGCAGGGCGAGAGCGGTCCAAGGAAGCCACCTGACGGACGTGGAGATATTCGACTGTCGGTTCCCATCGCTCTCTGGGCAGCGTCTACATTTTGCTACATTGCTCTGGTGTACTATCTTGTGCCGGATTTTCCCCTTTGGATTTCAGCGCTGTTTGGTTTTGTATGGACACCATTCTTCTCCTATATCGGGGCAAGAATGATAGGGATTACAGGATCGCCCTACGGCTCCGCTTTTCCATATGCCCGGGAGGGATCTTTCTATCTCTCCGGCTATAAAGGAGCCGCCATCTGGTTCGCACCCGTGCCGATATTTGACCATAGCGGAATGGTTGCCACCTTTCGGCAGCTTGAGTTGACAAAGACCAAATTTGGAAGTCTCGTGAAACTGTCTGCACTCAGCCTGCTGCTGCTAATCCTGTTCAGCGCCGTGTTTTATTCGCTGATTTGGAAGCTGGCTCCAATACCTTCAGCGGCCTATCCCTATGTCGAGAAAATGTGGCCCCTTCAGGCCACGATGGAAACGCTCTGGATAAAGTCCACGCTGCCGGGTGGATCTGACATGATCTCTCAGATCATAAAGTGGGAGTACATCGGCGCAGGTGTGCTGACAACGGCAGGCCTATATGCGATCCTAACTGTGCTGAACGCTCCCCCGCTCCTGTTTTATGGCCTCGTCGCTGGGCTTGGTACCGGAGCATGGCCTCACTATACCATTTTAACTTTTCTGGGAGCTGTCATGGGCCGCTACTATTTTGGTCCACGCTTCGGAGTGAATCGATGGCGGGCATATGCCCCCGTTCTCCTGGCGGGTTACGGCTGTGGGCTGGGTCTTATCGGAATGGCCGCAGTTTCACTTGTATTGATCGCTAAGTCCACTTCCCAGATCCTGTTTTGAAAGAATAATCAAGACGCAACCTGTCGTTATTACGAGGTCGCTATGAAAGAAACGATGCGCAACGAGTTTCAAGTAGGGCTTGTGGCCGATCTGCGAAATAGCAGCGGCCAAATGGTTTTCGAGGATTTCGGATTGGAGGGACTGGACGCCGCAGGCTTACCCTATCATTTTCTGGAGGAGGACAACCGTCCTGTCAACGCGGATCAACTCGAAGGCGTTGACGCGGTTATCTCAATGGGGCAGCCCTACGTGCCATCCTCCTTCCACACCAACAGTAGACTATCGCTTATAGCCCGCACGGGTGTCGGTTATGAAATGGTAGACCTCGATGCCGCCACGGAAGCCGATGTAATGGTTACGATAACGCCATCAGCGACACGTCGTCCTGTGGCCAGTGCGACCCTGGCATTAATCCTGGGGCTTTGTCACAGAGTGGTTATCAAGGACCGCATTGTTCGAGAAAACAGATGGGATGACCGATTTCATCACATGGGCTGTGAGATTCGCGATCGTGTGGTAGGATTAGTGGGTTTGGGGCACATAGCCAGAGAAGTCGTAACGCTCTTGCCTGCTTTCAGTCCATCTCGAATTATAGCGTGTGATCCTGCCGTAAATGCGGACCAGGCCCAGTCTCTCGGGGTTGAGCTGGTATCGTTCGAAACCTTGTTGAAGGATAGTGACTTTGTTTCCATTCATTGTCCCCTGACTACCCATACCCAAGGGCTTATCGGCGCGCCCGAACTCAGATTGATGAAAGAGACCGCTTTCGTTGTAAACACGGCTCGCGGGCCGATAATCGACCAATCAGCGCTCACGACTGCTTTGCAGCATGGCTGGATTCAGGGCGCGGCTTTGGACGTATTCACCGATGAGCCACCTGTTAAAGACGATCCCTTACTGTCCATGGATAACGTAATCCTCGGTCCCCATTCGTCTGCATGGACCTACGAGCTATTTCGTGATATAGGTCACGATTGTGTCGCGGCCACTTGTGCGGTCGCGAAAGGGGAGATACCGGAGCACGTAGTAAATTCTGCAGTACTAGAACGACCCGGTTTAAAAGCAAAGCTCCAGAACTACAAAGAGCAACATGCACAAAACAGTAACCGATAGACCGAGTCGATGTGAACCATCGACGGACGCGAATGCAATTAGAAAGGAAGAACATGCCAGTTTTCACGGAACAGACGTTACACGCTATCGGAGTGGAACTGTTCAAGGCCGCAGGTGTGCCGGATGAGCAGACTCAAATGGTCATCGACCATCTGGTGGAGTCCAACCTCTTCGGCCATGATTCACACGGTGCCATTCGATATCCCGAATATGTGAAGGCCATAGTAAAGGAGGGGAGATTCAATGCTTCAGCGACGACAGAGGTCACGGAGAACAGCCCCTGTACTGCAGTTGTCGACAATGGCGGAGGACTAGGGCAGGTAGGAGGAACGTTCGCAATCGATCTCGCCATAAAGAAAGCTCGGGAGAATGGGACGGCGACCGTTACCTTGAGGAATACCAGTCACGTTGGACGGGCGGGCGCGTACCCATTGAGGGCAGCCAGAGAGGGCATGATTGCCTTTGCCACGGTAAATGCAGGTAAGTTTGGCAATCAGATTGCGCCGTTCGGAGGAATTGATGGGAAGCTGAGTACGGATCCCATTGCATTTGCGGCTCCTCGACGTGATGCGGCCCCGATTATGGTGGACATGACTACATCCGTGGTAGCTGAGGGTAAAGTGCGGGTTGCTGCCAACAAGGGTGTCCAGGTTCCGGAAGGTTGGATGATAGATTCCGATGGGAACCCGACCACGGATCCCACGAAACTGAAATCAGATCCGCGGGGCGCCATTCTACCCTTAGGTGGAATTGTGGCTCATAAGGGCTATGGTCTGGGCATCATGGTAGAGATATTGGGTGGTGCTCTCAGTGGCCAAGGGTGTGCCGCCGGTGAAAATACTATGGAGAGCAACGGTGTTCTATTTACCGTCTTCAACATTGAGCACTTCACACCGATGGATCAATACTACGATCACGTGGAAACAATGATGACTCACGTGAAATCTAGCCGACTGGCCCCCGGATTTTCGGAGATCCTCGCGCCGGGAGAGCCTGAATTCAATATGGCGAAGCATCGGCGGGCCCACGGTATCGAGATTGACGACAAGACCTGGTCTGACATCGTAGAGGCTGCAGATATGGTAGGTATTGATGCCACTAAGTGGTTGTAGTCAGCATCAAACAAGCAAAAAGAAAGCCGGACAGAGCTGATGTACTCTGTCCGGCTTTTTCTATTCTGGCTAATGCATATCTATATTAGTTGGTCTTAAAGCTCGTTTCGAGCCTATGAGTGCCCCAAGTTATAAGCATGTGACCATTTTTGTTGCCATGATCCATGATATCCACCGTGAAACGCTCTACCTCTTTGCCACCTTTGGTGTATGACAGCGGTATTTCCAAAATATCGTTCTCCCGCTTTGCACCAGGATCTCCCCACATACCAGTTTCCGAATTGAAAACCAAGGCCCATTGATCGCCCGTGATATGCTTCAACCAGGTGCTGTATTTGCCCATCGCCAGTTTCTTGGTACCAAACATGACATCAGCCGAAGATTCGATGGTCGTGGAAGTGTTAGAGCCGAACCTCCATATGAAACCATCGGGCGCCATGGCAAGCATGTCGCGCCCCTTGAGTTGTGGCCGACCATAGTCGATGGATACACTCTTATCACCAAATGCAACCTTGACCATACCGCGGTCTGCATTCTCACTATTGTTAGAAGTCTTGCCCATGCCAGCCGGACGACTTGATTGAGCTTCCGCAGCGCCTGCACCCGCGATGAGAATCGTGAGAGCAAGTGCAGCAGAGCGGAAAAACCGGGAAGAACGACGCATTTAAGCCTCCTGAAATGTTCCGGCCATATGGCCGAAGCAGATTTATGGACAAAAAACAGCATGCAGCAGATATGCTCAGCTGATCAAGATTTGAGTCTTACTACCCCGGAGCCCTCTCGATATCAGGCCTCAGGTATATGATCACGGGATTCTCAGACACTGAACGCACACGCTCTGTTCGCGGTTCCCCAAAATATAAAAAGCTCGGGGTTTTTTCTTGCCAACAGGCGCTAAAACGCATATTCTCACGCCACCTTCTTATTTCTTGGATGGAGGCAACGTAAAACCCGTATTGAATCGGTGTACACCCCAGGAAATCAGCATTAAGCCATTGTCATCCTGTGTGGTCAGATAGATTGAAAGATCTTCTTCGACATCGGCGACCTTGCGATAGTTGAGCGGTAGAATGGATGAATCATATTCCTCAAGATATTCGTTGCTCTCAAGGTTGCGGCTATAGATGAGAAACCAATTGTCCTTTAATCCACGCTGAAGCCAAATCGTGTATTCACCTTCGTACAAGTAGCCGGGACCCGATAGCAGGTTCGTGTCCGTTCGAAAGGTGGCCGGACGCTCGTTCCCCAATTTTAGTGTTCGGCCAGGGAATACGACTTCAACGCGGTCGCTCTCGCCCATGGATGCTAGTTCGGAGGTGACCGATAGGGTGAACTCCTCAAGTTTGATCTCAGAGGTCGTCTCTGAAGTGAACATTCCGCAGGAAAACAATACCAGAAATACCGTGCTCAATCCAATTTTAATCGCCGCCTTCATAGAAGTCTCCGCAGTGCAATTGTTCCTCGAAACAGCCTCATATCTGACACAATCAAGCGGCCGAAAATAAACAAGGAGACGCCACTACCGTCAAGGCATTTAATCCCCAACAGACAGGAGCAGGCATGAATCAGATCGACCAAAGCATACTGGACCACCTACGCGAACTTGACTCCGCCACGGTTTTCAATGCCATGGCTGAAGTCGAGGGTTATGCCAATGAAGACTATACGGGACCTGAAATCCGATACTTGCTGCCGGAGATGGGGGCCATCATTGGATATGCAGTAACCGTCGAGGCGACTCCCCTCGATCCAACCCCGCCGGACCTTTCGTGGGATACATTCTACGATTATCTGGCGGATCTAACGGGGCCGATTGTCACAGTCTTCAAGGATGTGGATTCCCGTCCCAATCGCGCGGCTATTTTTGGAGATGGAATGGCCCATCTTCAAAAGGCACTCGGAGTTGTCGGTGCTGTAGTGGACGGGTGCGTCAGAGATCTCGATGGTATTCGGGCAGCAGG
>JABIQT010000538.1 GCA_018667995.1 Candidatus Latescibacterota bacterium | reverse complement strand
TCTACAAAGTGGCTTCGTTGTTCGCGGGTCAAAATCTCAGACTGCATCAAAATGCCCTATGGTGAGGAATAAGTGTTTCGATCCTGCCTTATTGGTATGAAGAACCCACTGTCTCAGCACCATGCTATCACACACTCCAACGGGCTCAATGTCCTAGCGTTCGGGCGCAACGATATTGAGCGCGGCACCGTCGTATTTGCAATGATCGTTCTCAAAGGGGTAGGTTCGTCCGCAAGTGTGACAGTATTTCTCCAGAACGATCGGTGCCCCCTGGACGCGACTGGCAAGCCATCTGTCGCGAAACACACGCATCTCCGAAGTGACCTCGAGGCCCGCGTGTTCGTAAGGCACTACCTCGATACTTGGTACCTCGCCTACAATAAGAGCAGTGGTTCCATCCACGCCACGCGATGTGTACTCGATGTTCATCGTGTCACCGGGACGATAGTCCGAGATCAAGACGAATAGGTCCTCCTGGCTGGTGACTTGCGCACCATCTATGGATCGAATAATATCACCGCGATCAAGACCGGCCACGTAAAGAGGGCTCCCGATTTTCGTCGAGAAGTCGAGCACCGCCGTCGTATCCGTAAACTGAAAGGATTGCTGTCCGATCCACGCCGAGTCCGAATGGGCGATGCGATACAGAAATCCGCCCTGGGATAGAAGTGATTCATAGTCTGCTGTCTCATTAGAGAATATGTGGCTGGCAAAAAACGACTGCGCAAAATCCGTGTCGCCAGTGACTTCTCCGAGTACGACAACAAGGTCATTATTATCATAGGGAATCTCTGTGACACCGTGCTTCAGCCATACGGCCCTCATGAAGTCATCAAGGGATAGACCAGGGAATCGCTGCCGTATAGTCAGGTCAAGTGCCAGGCCAGTAACGGCACCATAGGAGTAGTACGATACGAAAGTATTCTGGAAATTCCGGACATCGATGGCAACTCCGGCATCTACGAACGTGGCATTTTGGCTCATGGTGGCCGGTCCAGCGAATCGCAGTCCAGGGGCTGTCAGGACTGAATTCAAGGTGCGGGAGAGCCCACTTGCGTAGCGGTCGAGACTGAGGATTCCCGCCCGCTTCATGGTCAAATCGTCATAGTAGCTGGTGAATCCTTCCGCGAACCAGAGCTCTGCCGACATGTTGGCGCCTTCAAGACTGAATGGTTCGAGGGTCCGAGGACGAATGCGCTCCACATTCCAGCAATGAAAGAATTCATGTGCTACCGTGCCCAGCAGGCCAATTGGATTCTGTTCGAGAGAACCGGTGGACGACAGAATTGTGGAGTTTCTGTGTTCCATTCCATCTCCGTTCACGTGCGGGAGATAGTCGGCGATGAAAGTGTACTCACCATAGTCATACTCCGGCAATTCCCCATAGACCGCCTGCTGCTCGAGGACCACCGCTTGGACCATGCTTGTGTAGGCATCGGTTACCGCTTGCGAGCCGTCATGATGCACGGCCAACCTAATATTGGCAGACCTGGAGCCCGACTGGACGGTCCATTCCCGCATGTCGAAAGCACTGATCTCAGTCGGACTATCGATGAAATAGGCCAGATCACGCGCCGAGTAGGTGTTGGATTTTCCGGGTACCGGGACCAACTGCGAGGCGACCCGCCAGGAATCATCCGGTATATCAAAAGTCACCTCGACCGATCGATTTTCCAATCCCCGGGCCCACATAAATGTCGCGGGTATATTCATGTGAGCATGGGTGCGATCAAATCCAGCGTAAGTACCATCCGCACGATCTCCGAAAAGGGTATAGGAAACGCGGACGGTACCGTCGTGGTCGGCGATGTTCCATTGATGCGGGTTTGCTCGAACCACGTTCAGACTGGCGCCACTGCCATCCTGTGCGCGCACGTTGTACACGTTTTTTGCGAATTCGTGTAAGGCGTAGCGGCCAGGAGAGGTCCGGCTCATACGTACCTCCAGGGGGCCTGCGGGCACCTCAGAGAAGGTTGCGATCACTTCCGCCTCGTGGTGTGCGGAGTTCTCAAAGGAGATACTGTACCTGACGGGAGACTGAGCCAGGCTTGGTGATGCGAGACAGAGAACAAAGAGCCATGTTAGAGTGCGCATGAGAGTTTTCCTTTCCTGAGTATGGTAACCATATCAGCGTCAGGTTCCGTGGGTGTGGTTGAGAGGGATATCGCGTATACCATCGTCAATGATAACTGCCGTCTAGGTGGCAATGATTGACCGAGCCATCTGGCTGGTCCTGTATGTCGCTGGGGGCATGATCGATGAGATCCGAGCCTGACACGAAAAGCACCTCTCATTTTAATATAGATTGGTGACTTCGTGATACAAGTGGATTCATCTGCACGCGTACCACCGTGAAGTTGGATAGTGTTCCCATTGTTGATTGCATTCACACGCATTATATTTCAGGTTGAGCCCCCGATCATTCACCGTGAAATATGCATCGACACTCATGAGCAAGCCCTGTGATTGTGGGCCACAAACCAGACATCTGGAGTTGACCGTCGCGTCTGAACTCAAAAGGACCATTATATGAAGCAGCCCAATACCCCATCAGGAGATACTATGGATTCTCAGAGTCTTTCTCGCAGAAGCTTTTTGAGGAGAGCTGGCATTGCGGGCGCAGGACTAATTGCCACCGGAAGTGTGGTCAATGAAGCGGCGGCGAGCGCATTCCTCCAGGGCAAGACTGCCAGTGACATAACGGGGGCCGGAGTACCGCCGGGTCTGGTTGATCTCGATCAGGGCGAAAATGCGCTTGGCCCGTCGCCCATGGCAGTGGAAGCCGTCAAAGGGCACCTTCTGGAGATGAACAGATATCTGAACAACCCTCCTCCTGAGCTCTATAGAAAACTCAATTTAATGAGCGGTGTCAGCTACGAGGGTCTTGATTTGGAAAATCCGTCACAGGAGGAAGGGCAGGAGATATACCGCCGAAATCGCGTCATGGTTACCTCCGGGGGTTCGACCTCTCTCTTGCGTGCCACTACATTTGCTTCGCTGGAACGGGGAGGTCATGTCATAGAGTCGGCGGGGGGATATGGGGATGTGAGTGGCTTCGCGAACGCACTGCAACAGAGAGGGCGAAATGTCACAATCACGCGGGTGCCGCTAAGAGCGGATATGAACCAGGATCTGCCAGCTACACTTGATGCCATAAACGAAGAGACCAAACTCATAGCGATCACCAACCCAAACAACCCTACCGAAACAATAATATCCCACCAGGATTTTACCGATTTTGTGGACAAGGTACCTGAATCTGTCCTGGTACTCATCGATGAAGCCTACATAGATTTCGTTCGCCAACCAAACTATCAGAACGCACTGTCACTCGCCATTTCTCGGCCCAACGTAATCGTGCTCCGGACATTCTCGAAGGCCTATGGGCTCTCCGGAATCCGTACAGGCTATGGTGTATCACACCCCTCGAATTTCAACAATCTATATCTCTACACAGACCGCTGGTTGCCCACCCTCAGCGCCTATGCCGCAACTGCTGCGCTTGACGACCACGAGCACATTGCCAACACCAGAAGGCTCGTAGGAGCCGGCTACAGTTACTTGACCCGTGAACTGGATGCTATGGGGATGCAATACGTACCCTCTGAGTCAAATTTCGTGTCCATCAACGTCGGCAAGGATCCCAATGGGATCATCAACTATCTACGCGGCAAAAACGTCCTGATTCGAAATGCCGAATGGATGGGCGTCAAAAACCACATCCGCGTCACCATAGGCACACAGGATGAGCTCGAGGTATTCATTAGCACCTTCAAAGAGGCGCTTTCACCGCCCGTGAATTGAATTGCGGCAGTGACTGTTGTTGTGAGCTGACCAGCAGTTGCAGCTAACCAGTAATTCTTCGAGTTGATCTTGCTCGGAAGGTATGGTAGAAACAAGAAAACCGACGAGTCCAGTCGGGGAGATACCATACATTGGTACATTCCGGACCGGCCCCGCTCAGTTCTACTCGCTCAGCGATATTACCATGAAAACCCCGGCTGGCCGCGTGACAGCCATGACGCGATTCGTCAAATCGGGGACTCGCCGTTGCATAGCATCGCTATTGCCACGTACAATAGTTAATCTGCATAGTCGATAATACCAGATACTGCCCCTCATCCGCTGCGTGATATACTATTTGATCAGCAACATCTTGCGGGCGGTGGTGAACGATCCTGCCTGAACGCGATACAGGTATATCCCGCTGGCCACGGCACGTCCGCCGACATTCTGTCCGTTCCACTGTACGGTTTGGTACCCGGCCTCCATCAATGGCGTGATGGTCCTCGGAGAAATTCGGAGGATCTCGTACGGCTGAGATTCTTTCAAGACGGGAAAGGGGAGGTTAGCGAGGTTCTTCGTTCATCAAGAGGTAGGTCTCTATCGTCGCCTCGACCTGGTCCCAGTTGATCGGTTTCGTAATGTAAGCGGTGGCGCCTTCTTCCATCGCCCTTTCTGCTGTCTGAGGATCGGTTACCCCAGTAAGGACAACAATAGGAAGGTTTGGGTCGTACTCCACAAGGCGACGCTGGACCTCGAAGCCATCCATGCCTGGCATGAGTAGGTCAAGAAGGACCAAATCGGGCTTGAAAGTAGCGTATGACGCCAAGGCCAGAGGGCCGGTTAGCACGGCCGAAACTTCGTGGCCACTTTTTTCGAAGACAGTTGTTAGTGCGTCGAGAACATGCTTCTCATCGTCTACCACGAGAATACGTGACATGACATCTCTCCTGAAAGAGATTTTCATTTGAATTGTTAAGGGGATCAACTTTTGTCAGTATATGGATTAATACGAAATGCACAAGTTACATCTGTTTCTTTGTGATATAGAGAACTTGCCGCCAGGGAACGTCGGCATAGGACGGAATGTGACAACAAAAATGGGACACTTTTTTTGTGAATTTAGTGTAGTTCGGCTATGTCCTCCTGTACGGGTTTTGGCGGATTGATCCACACGGCGTCCGGTAGGGTTGGTGGGGTG
>JABIQT010000416.1 GCA_018667995.1 Candidatus Latescibacterota bacterium | reverse complement strand
GTCAGTATTTCACCGACCACATGTTCAAGCTTAGCTATCGTGAGGGAGAAGGATGGTTCGATCCACGAATAGAACCGTACGGCCCGCTAAACCTTGATCCAGCCGCGATGGTGCTTCATTACAATCAAGAGGTATTCGAAGGAATGAAAGCTTACATCCTGCCGGGAGGGGACGCCGCCTTGTTCCGGCCGGACAAAAATGTGGAGCGCATGAACCGATCGCTCGCACGTATGTCAATGCCCCAGATAGACCCCGATATATTCCTGAGCGCAGTGAAGGAGCTTGTGTGGTTGGAGCGTTCGTGGATACCGACCTCCGAGGGAACTGCACTGTATATTCGCCCTACCGCTATCGCGACCGAAGCAGCCTTGGGAGTACGGGCAGCAACAGAATACCTCTTCTACATAATCCTTTCCCCGGTGGGACCCTTCTATAAGGAAGGATTCAGCCCCACTAAAATCTTTGTGGCCGACGAGTTCATACGTGCCGCACGAGGTGGATCGGGTGCTGCGAAGACTTCCGGAAACTATGGTCCCACGCTGATCGCTGCCTCTGAGGCCGGTAAAAAGGGTTATTCTCAGGTTCTCTGGTTAGATGCCTCCGAGCACAGATATGTGGAAGAGGTCGGTACCAGTAACATCTTCTTTGTGTTTGATGGGGAACTTGTAACACCTCCTACAGGTGGCACCATTCTGGATGGCGTGACAAGAGATTCAGTGATACACATGGCACGACACCACGGAACTACCGTGACCGAACGCCCGGTCACTATTGACGAGGTAATTGAGAAGTTGGAGAACGGCACGCTGCAGGAGATTTTTGCATCAGGAACCGCGGCCGTCATCTCGCCAGTCGGTCTGATAGGGTATAAAGACAATACCTATGACGTCAATGGTGGTCAGGTCGGCCCCATAGCAAAGAATCTGTATGATGAACTTACGGGGATTCAGAATGGCATTGTGGACGATCCCTACGGGTGGCTGGTGCGAATTCACGGCGAATCCGGGGTCACCGGCGGAGGTTGAGATAAGAACGTCAGACCAAACCGTCTGTAAGACGTTGTCCTCAATCTGATGCACCAGCCTAAGTGACATCTGTGGAAGGCTGCTGAGCCGCAAGAGCCTTCCACAGATGTCCTTTCACGTTAGCTGACACATTAGATACTGTCCGGCCGATCAACTCTACGAGCGATTGAACACAGAGCTCTTGGTGTTGACCGATCCCTACAAAGACCGATGCCAGGCCTTTCCAGGTCAGTCACTGCCTGTTCATCAACTCCTTCGTCCGTAATCTTGTCATTGATCGTCATCCGACTACCGTCAGTATAATGGTCGTAACGTTTCGGGGCACAGTTTCACGTTTGGGCCGATTCTAGGAGCTATGATCGCTGGTATCGTTTTGGGCGAATCTTCGTCGATACCTATTGATCCATTTTCCCATTCACGATTTGCCCGTCCTGGTCAACTGACAACGCGCAAACTCGCATAAACATCAGACGATCCTCCCAGATACCATATTCGTTTGGAGAGCTATATCATGCCCCATTACATAGGCATTGATGTCGGTACCACATCGATCACGGCCCTGATCCTCGATGCCGAGAGTGGATGTGTGATCGCCTCGAAATCCGTGGCGAATGATTCGGAGACAACGCCCAGAACCGGGAAGGAACGCGGGCGATCTGAATGGGATGTAAAATCAATGGCAGTGCGCTCTACCGAGCTGCTCAGTAGCATCACAGAGGTCTCGAATACCAGCATAAGTGGCATTGGGGTTACGGGACAACAACATGGTATGGTCCTGCTGGATGACAAGCATAATCCTATCGGTCCATTCATCGGATGGCAGGACCGTCGCTGCCTCGATCCCCACCAGGACGGACGCACCTATCTTGAGAGCATGATTGCCAGGGGAGGCAGTAATTTCGCCACCAGTGAATATCTGCCGGCACGGGGATACATGGGATCGACACTTTTCTGGTTGTCGCAAAGGGGCGAGCTTCCCCGGGGAGCAACAGCGTCATTTGCACCAGACTATCTTGTGGGATCTCTTTGCGATCAAGGGCCGATAACAGATCCCACAAATGCAGCGGGATCTGGCGTATTCAATGTTATTGAAGGTGCCTGGGATTCGGAGTTGCTACACTTGATAGGATTGTCGCGCACCTGTCTCCCTGACGTGCAACCGTCCTGCACATGGGCTGGTGCCCTAAGCAAGGATACTGCCACCGCGACCGGTCTGCCCGAAGGATTGCCTGTGACGAATGCGTGCGGCGACAATCAGGCAAGTTTTGCAGGCAGCGTTTCTGACTACGCCCAGAGTGTCCTCGTAAATATCGGTACGGGAGGTCAGATCTCAGTATACAGTCCTGACCCCATCAGGATAGACGGTCTGCTTGTCAGGCCCTATCTGAAGCCAGGATATCTTCTGGTTGGAGCCGGAATGACCGGGGGCAGATCATATGCGGTGCTCGAAAGATTCATTGAAGACGTGGGCCAATCCGTCTTCGGTACGGAGATATCAGGCAGTATGTATGATGTGCTCACTGGGCTTGCAGAAAGAACGCCACCCGGGGCTGAGGGGCTCGTATGTGAACCAATATTCACAGGATCGCTGGCGTCGCCAGCGCGTCGAGGGATACTTTCGGGGATTTCTGATGCGAATCTCACGGCGGGTAATCTAGCCAGGGCCCTGTTGGAGGGAATGGTGCATCAATTTCTGGATATGTATGGGAGCATGCTATCGGCAGGCGTTACCAAACGAAATCTACTGGTCGGTGCTGGAAATGGTCTGAGAAAGAACGAGCTGCTGAGGGCGCTCTTCAGTAGCGGATTCGAAATGTCAATGAAAGTGGTCCGTCACGAAGAAGAAGCCGCTCTGGGTGCCGCTCTATCGGCCGCCGTGGCTGACGGCATGTTTAAAGATGTCGAGGCTGCTGGTTTGCATTGTATCAACTATACGGAATGAGTGGATCTCAAGTGAATTCTCGGTACACGGTCTGGTCTTTGCCTTTTCATTTGGTAGAACCCACTAGGGATAGATTCCGAGAGCCGTACCAATAAGCAATCTGAGTATGGTAGATCGCGGCGGGTACGATCAAGAGGTTTCGCGCCCATTGGAGCCTATGCAAGAGATAATATCCCGGCATGGCCAATGCGATCAGCAGAAATACCACAGCTGATCCTACGGTGCTCAGGACCAGGAAAACCTTCCGGTCCACAGAAATGATGCCAGGGATAGTTTCGGCGCCGGAGAGTATCAAAGCTGGAAATATAAAAAGAACACCGCCGACGATATACAGAACGACCAGGACTTTAAAGTGTTTTTCGACGTTTCCCATTCCTGGGTCCCCCTCTCACAGTTAGTCTGCTCGAATCTGCAGCGGTTTATGAAACTATAAGTCAGTCTTATTGTCTCAGACCATAGCTTTTTGAATGTATCCTCTCACTATTTAACAGATGTTCCCCAGAACCGAGGGAACTCAGCGGCTTCTGTTGTCGTCATACGAACAGCTTCAGTTAATAGTTGTGTTGAGAGGTCGCTCGAGCACCGACTCAGCAAATCCAAACTTTGAGATCGACAGGGAGGCATACGATGATACAACATGCACGGATGCTGGCGGGTATGACTGCGATGATCACGGTGGTATCGATGACGGGATGTGGTCAAGATG
>JABIQT010001022.1 GCA_018667995.1 Candidatus Latescibacterota bacterium | reverse complement strand
GTTTCCCCTTCAAAGACAGAACTGCTATCTCATCCGTGGTATCCCTGGCAATCCGTAACATGGCTTTCTCCTGGCTCAAATGCCGGTTTCTCGGCACGATGTGCTATTCCAAATGTTCTCTACCCATTGTTTAAAGCACACGATGTGCCACTTCAGACAGAAAACATGTAATTATATGTAATGATGAATGTTACGGTATATACAGAGGAAATCCAGAAAGGACCGCGCCCGTATCCGTGGCCATATTTGACCGGGGCTTGGCCGAAAATGGCTATGTCCGCTCTGATGTAGATCGCACACAGCGGTCATTCAGGATATCACATCGGTGATTCTGCAAGGAAGGCGTCTGCAGCCTAAGTCCCGCTTGAGTCTGAAACCGCCTTCAGCACTATGAGGTTACGGGACTTATCGAGGCAGGAACAGCTGCGGCCAATAGCCATACGATACGGAATATGTCTACCGCACCTGATAGCACGATATGATCTGGAGATTTTCAAAGGGTAGGACTATCAATGACCCGACAGGGGATTCAAGGAGAGAAAGGCAGGGGTATGACGCGATACAGAACGAAGGATTTGCTGCGGATGTAACCGTTTACTGTTTGCCCAAGTTGGAGAAACGGGCAGCGTATCGTTTCGACTTGTCGTTCAGATTCCCGTAAAAGGCTCGCACCTCCGTGTTTGGATGGTCGCGCCAGAGTTCTGTAGGTACCAGGGAATAATGGCTCAGAATCGGGCCCGAGCGAGGGCCATAGTACGTTTGCACGGTCTTTCGCTCAAAATCGGTTTGTCGCACGTTGGCCGTATGTAGGACAGAGAGGTTGAAGAGCACAGCGGTACCTGCGGCTCCGTGAATATCCACCGCGCCTTTCTGCGCAAGTTGGGCATCCTGATCGAGAATCGGATCGTCACAGGCTTCTGGAGAAATTGAAAAGCAGTGGGTGTTGTCGTCCACATCCGAGAGATATATCAGAAGGTGAATCCAACCAGCACGCAGAGGATGGCTCAGAGCGTGCGGTGCGTCCCGGTGCCATTTCTGGACGGGTTCCTCGCGATGTGGGCGCATATGCCGAAGGCATATTTCAGCGAGACAGGCTGGACCACCAAGAAGAGTCTCAACCCGTGGCAGGAGCATAGGATGCCTGATTAATTGGTCGAATTCAGGACTTGATACCAGTGAGTCGCAGTTAACAGTCTGATGTTCACCATGGCCTATCTCTCTCCAGAAGTAGGCCGTGTCCTTACGATCCCTGTCGTAGATGCCTTGATAGAAGGCAATCTCATCTGGCGTCAGCGCATCCTTAACAACAAGATAGCCGTTACGCTCAAAGAATTTATGTTCTACTGCCGTCATGAAATCTACAGTCTACCTTTCGGATATTCTCTCTGAGTCCCAGCTATTCAACCAGGTGCGCCTTTCATCCAAATTGCAATCGACCTCATCAAACTTAGAGGAATCTGATCACTCGTGTCTTCAATCCGGGCCGCTCGACAATGCGCCTCGCAGAGCTTCGGCGAATAGAGCTCTGTCACGCTCAGTGCCTATGGTTATGCGAACAAGGCGATCCAGAGGGGGAACGCCCGGCATACGCACGAAGACACCTTGCTCTATCAATGATGTCATGACACCGACTGCCCGTTCTTTCGTGCTCAGGTCAAAGGATACGAAATTGGTTCGGGAGGGCAGCGTAGGAATACCAAGTTCTCGGCCGAGTGACTCATATTCGAGCCGACCCTCATTGACCTTCCGAATGACATCTTCGATGAATTTCTTATCTCCCAGAGAGGCCAAGGCCCCTTCCTGCGCCATTCGATTCACGCCAAAGTGTAGTCGGATTCGATTGAAAGTCTGGACGATTTCGGGGTGAGTTATGGCATAGCCGACCCGTGCACCAGCCATACCATGGGCTTTCGAAAAAGTCCTGACACGGACGATTCTTGGATCGTCACACACCATAGGAACGACCGATCCCTCGGGCACAAAATCGAGATAGGCTTCGTCAAAAATAAAGAGGCACCCGTCTGGAAGCCGGGCGATCAAATCTTCGATGTCTTCGCGCGGATAGTACGAACCGGTTGGATTATCGGGATTCGCCAGAAACAGTATTTTCGCACCATGCTCGGACGCCGCATCAGCCAAGGCCTGAAGATCATTGGCATCGTTCCGGTATGGCACCGTCTTGAGAACACCACCAAAACCATGAACGTGGTAAGCGAATGTCGGATAGGATCCATAGGAAGCCACAACCGTATCGCCTGGATTCATAAAAGTCCGGACAATTACCCCCAGGATGTCATCGATTCCCGCTCCAAGCATCACGTTTTCGATTTCGACGCCGTTCGCTTTGGCAAGGGCCAAGCGGAGATCGTACCCTTCGGGATCGCAATACATCCAGGATTCACAGGCTGCGTCGGCCATGGCAGTGCGGGCAAGCGGAGAAATGCCGAAGACGCTCTCATTCGCGCCGATTCGTGCGAGAAAGGCTTTTCCCTGATTCCGTTCTATGGTCTCCGGCCCCACAAACGGAACCATGGCCGGCAGGTTCTTGATGATATCCGTATACGGGGGGATCGCCATCTTGCTATACCTTTCGTTCCCTGTTATCTGTCTCCGCGGCCAGGGGCAACTGTCTCTACCCGTCCCGCTTACTAAAGTCGATGCCCAGAACTGTCAGATCATCCCACTCGTGCCCTTTTCGCGCGTAGGAGCGGACCGAAGTGACCAGCTGTTTGAGTATTTCCGAACCTTCCAGCTCAGCGTGGGCCAACATGGTGGTTCGTATAGAACCAATCTCATAGAGTTCATTCTGTTCGTTGACGGCTTCGGCCAAACCATCCGAGTAAATCAATAGAAAATCACCGGTATCTATGCGTAATTCAGCTTCATCCGACGGTACATACGTGGTATCGTCGAATATCCCCAGGATCATACCGCTAACGGTAATACGCTCCACTTCACCTTTTTCCCTCTTCAGAAGGAGTGGTTGCGGCAGACCTGCATTCGCTATGTGAACCGTACTGTTTGCAGGGTCTATTACGGCAACGGCGGCCGCAGCAAAAATGCTGCTGGGTAGCTCCTTGGGAAGGCCTTGATACAGAACAGCATTCAGATTGTTCAAAATCTCTACCGGTCCAGCGGACGTATTGGCGCAGGGGGCAAAGCCGATCTTGAGCAGAACCGTACTCAATGCAGCCTGGACACCATGCCCTGTCATGTCGGCAACAAGTAAAGCTATACGACCATCGGACAGTGGCTGAATGTCATAGAAGTCACCCCCAATGCCGAGGGCTGGTTCGTATTCAGCTGAAAAGACTACATCTGGCGTGTTAGGCAAGCAGCTGGGGAGCATGCTCTGCTGGACCTGCCGTGCAAGCAACAGCTCCTGATGGAATATCTCATTCTGCTCCGTCAAAGCGTCCCGCTGGAGCAGTACATGATCAAGCTCGTGCAGTTTTTGTTCGAGAGCAGATTTTACAGTTTTGTTTTCCAGACCATTCTGGATTACGAGCTTAATTGCCTCATTGTCCCAGGGTTTCTCGAAATAATGAAATAGGCCTATTTCATTGATCGCTTTTATCGCGTGTTCTTTGTCTGCATATCCGGTGAGTAGAATGCGAGGAACATCCGGATACAGGTCCTTGACCCTCGCAAGAAACTGAAGACCATTCATCTCGGGCATTAGAAAGTCAGCAATAACAATATCAGCCGGACGGTCCCGCAATACATTCAAGGCGTCCGCGGGCGACAGGAAGGTCTCCACCTTATAGTCCGTCTCCCATTCCAGGAACGCACCAAGGCTGCTGGTCACCATCTCTTCGTCATCGACGATCACTACAACGGGTGAACGTTCGAGTGTCTGGCCGTCAAGTTGCGTCATTTTGCACCGGTAAGATGATGCTGAAGGTGGATCCTTCGCCGGGTTCGCTCTCGACTTCTATAGAGCCGCCGTGTTCGTCTATGATCTGATGTACGATCGACAATCCCAGACCAGTGCCCACGCCCGATCCTTTCGTTGTGAAGCCGGGATCGAATATCCGTGCGAGCTGATCCTTGTCAATCCCTTTCCCCGTATCCGAAATATCAATCCTTACAGAATTCTCACCCATTGTAGAGGTGGCAATAGTAATCTCACCATTGCCTTCTATAGCCTGACTGGCATTTACCAGAATATTCATCAAGACCTGATTGATTTGGCCGGGATGGCAACTGACCAGAGGGAGGGCGCCAAAGTTCCTGTTCACCTCTATCCGGTTCTTGAGCTGGTGATGAACTAAAGTCAGTGTGCTATCAATCCCCTCGTGGATATCCACGTCATCCACTTCAGCCTGGTCCAGCCTTGCGAATTTTCGGAGACTTCCTACGATAGTGACGATACGCTCAACCGCATCTCTATTGATGTGATTGAGCTTCTCAACACTGTCAAAGATTCGGTGCATCTGACTATGTTCTCGTATTTCCTGTGGCATGTCCTCCGCTTCCACGATTGTGCGCAGCTTGTCAACGGTCCGGATGAAAACATCGTTATTGCTCTTCATGGCGCCAAGGGGCGTGTTGATCTCATGCGCAACGCCGGCAACTAGTTGACCCAATGCCGCCATTTTTTCCGACTGAACCAAGTGTGCTCTCTGCTCCATGAGCTCCGTAGTTCTCTCATCTACTTTGTGCTCCAGGACTTCATTGGCCTGCTCAAGCGTCAGCTGTGCCTGGCGCCGCTCGGTGATATCCCGAAATGCCGCCACACGAACGTCCTTCCCTTCCCATGTAAAAGGCTTGCCGAGGATCTCGGCATGATACGTACTACCATCTCGGCGTTTCACAACAAGTTCAAAGGCATCGCGCTTGGCCCGCGGATCCTCCGCCAATTCCTGAAATATCTGCTTAAGGAGCTCCTGCGATTCCGAGGTGACCAGTTCTACGACATTCATACCTATGACATCCTGAACCTCATATCCAACCATGGCGGCAGCGGTCTCATTGGCGTGAAGAATGCGCCCTTGATCATGAATGAGAATACCTTCGAATGTAGCCTGAAAAAGCGATCGGAACCGCGCTTCGCTCTCCTGCAAAGCCACCTCAGCACGCTCCCAATCACTGATTTCTGACTTCAACACCTGATTGGAGGCCGCCAGCTTTTGCGTCCGCGTGGTCACTTCCTCGTTAACTACTATGGGCGTCCGCATGAACGAATACAACAATGCGGCGGCGAGTCCACTTACCAGTAGCGATAGAAGGATCTTAACGACCAGCCCCATGCCCGATGTCCATTCACCGGTCAGACCGATAAAGGCCAAGGCCAAACCCAGCGTCATCAGGAATGTTACTATAGAGGAAATCCGGCAGGAGGATTTTGGCATTGGTTACTTTCGAGGCTCTACGCCGACGCGTCCGGCCAGGCCATGCAAGCGCTTAGTAAGGGTCATCAGTACGCCCTGCGTGATTTCTACATGGTCGGACAGGAGGTCAATAAAGTCATCCTTATCAATTCTAAGGAGATCTGTATCTTCTACTGCCTCCGCAGTAACAACGCGCGGTTCATCGTCCAGAAGTGCCCAGGCACCGAGCGCACCTTTCTTCTCGACCTCACCGATTTCCATATCCTCCCGATATAGTCGAACCCGCCCCTCGAGCACGACATACATGGAATCGGCGGTCTCATTGACCTTGTATACCGGTTCACCCGTGGGAATGGTTACTTCTTCGGCTATGGCAGCAAGGTATGACAGCTGTTCAGCAGGTACGTCAGCAAACACATCCACATTCTGCAGGAATATGACTTTCTCAATGACAGTCAGCATGCGCTTCTCCGGGCCGGACAGCCGTATATGCCATCCTAGGCAAAAGTCTTCAGAATCTCTTTTTGGATGCTCTGTAAGTCACCGTATGCCTGATTGATCTCGCCTATCTTCTGCTGAAGTTGGGACAGCAGTTGTTGCTTCTCAAGACCATTACGGATAACGAGGCGAAGCTGTTCGTTGTCCCAAGGTTTCTCGATATATTGAAACAGCCCGACCTCGTTAATACCTTTAATTGCGTTCTCTTTATCGGTATATCCGGTCAACAAAATACGAGGCGACTCCGGCAGGATTTCCTTGAGCCTTCCAAGCAGCGAAATCCCATCCATTTCCGGCATCAGATAATCAGAGATGACCAAATCGAAGCGATTGCCCTCCGCGAATTCAATCGCAGCATTGGCCGACGTAAACGTCTCGACATTGTAATCGGTCTCAAGCATGAGAAAGGCACTGAGACTTGTCAGCACCATTTCCTCATCATCGACGATCAACAGCGTCGCGGTTTCTTCTGACATCATAATCTCCTGTTGCTGGTAATCTATCGCAGGGCCTCGGAGTTATCGGTCACGGACCGTCCATGCATCCGGAAAACGTCGTCGATCCCTGGCTGAGATATCGATCATCAATATATGTGGAGTCCCTGCTTTTACAAGGAAGATAAAGGGGTTTCTGTCCTGTTACCCCGAAGGGCAGGCCGCTCGCCGCCCAGGCATAGAAAAGGGGGGAAGCAGACACTTCCCCCCAGTACACCCCAGTTCACACTAAACCACAACATTTCACATTACGGCGTCACCAGCGCGTCACCAAACGCGCCAGGGCGAACAGGGCAAGGTAATATACAATGAATGTCAATATAGTGTACCAACAGGTATCCCGGTACCACACATACGTTGTAGATGGGGGTGCCTCGTGATAATCCGCAGACCTCACCAGCAGAATTTCACCGTAATAGACAACCAGGCAATCCACGACGCCGACCTGTCCCTTAAGGCAACAGGTCTGCTCTGCTATCTCCTGAGCCTTCCTCCGGACTGGGATGTTTCCGGCCGAGCACTTGCGAACATGAAAAAGGACGGGGGCGATGCCGTCTACTCTGGGCTGAAAGAGCTCGAGGCAACCGGCAAGGATAGAGGTCAGGTCGTTGAGTGCTGCGATGTCTCCGAGAGACCCCACGATTTTGGGGTGTCGGATAATCCGTCACGTGTGGAAATTCCGCCACCCGTCCCTGACCCCATTTTTGAGACGCCCG
>JABIQT010000498.1 GCA_018667995.1 Candidatus Latescibacterota bacterium | reverse complement strand
GTTTGAATGAATTTGCCAGCAGATTCTGCAGAACGCGGTGCAGAAGCGTGCGATCGGCAAGCACGGAACAACCATCGGTGCTATTCTTTAAACTGAGGTCAACACCCAACTGAGAAGCCTGAAGTTGCATTTGCTCACACACCTGCGTGGCCGTCTGGCCTATGTCGATCTTCTCAATCTGCACTTCAATCTGGTCCCCTTCCATCTTAGATACATCCAGAATGCTCCGAATGAGGGTCGCCATCTCCTCGGCCGCACTCAGAATAACACGATGGTTCTTGATGGCATCGTCCCAGTCCCTCTCGCCATCATTGCAGGCCATCAAGAAGAGCTGGGCCCGCCCCATGATCGCAGTCAACGGGTTATTCAGATCGTGGACTATCATATGGGCGAGGGCGTCGCGTGTTCGTTCGGTCTGCTGTAATTCCTCATAGCTCTTCTCCAAGTGGCCATGCAATTGCCTCTCGCGCTCAAGAGATTCTTTCTCCTGAAGACTCGCGCTCAACCGTGCTCTCAGCAGTACCGAATTGAAGGGTTTGGTGAGGAAGTCGGTAGCTCCCATCTCGAGGCAGCGAACCACGCTGTCCATTTCGTCTAGCGCCGATATGACGATAACTGGGATATTATGGGTCTTCTCGTCCGCTTTGAGTCTGTCAAGGCACTCAAAGCCATCCATTACAGGCATGAGAATATCCAGCAAGATGGCGTCGGGAGGGCATTTGGCTGCAAGATCCAGCGCCTCTTGGCCGTTCTCGGAGGAAACAGTCCTGTATCCTAAGGTCTGCAAGTAGTCGTTTAAAACGATGCGATTCGGTTCATTATCATCGACAATTAATACAGTATTGGCACGATCTGAAGTCATGGAGATCCCGTTACGTTTAACCGTCGTACAGTGATTGTGGTGTGAGAAGGCGCTCGAGCATGCGAAATAGCGTTTCAGACCGGAGTGGTTTCGTAAGGAAAGCCGTGCAACCAGAAGCGAGACACTCTTCCTCGAAGTCCGCATCGGCGTTTGCCGTAAGTGCTACGATAGGAGTCGAAGCAAAATCAGTTAAACGGCGAAGCTGCTGCGTTGCCTCCAGTCCGTCCATCTCTGGCATACGAATGTCCATGAGAATCAGGTCAGGGACAAAGGTGCGCGCCACATCAATAGCTTCCCGGCCGTTGGTGGATTCTGCCACTTCATGGTCTTGGATAGAGAGCATATCTTTAATCATTTTCAGGTTAGCCGGGTTATCTTCGGCTACAAGGATTCGCTTGGACTTTACCCATGTATCCTTATCAGTCTTATAAGAAATGGACGGATTTCCGGGTGATGTCATGTGGGCCTTTGCGGCGGGTAGGGTAAACCAGAATGTACTCCCCTGTCCAGGAAGGCTGTCCAGGCCGATCTCCCCTCCATGCAATTCCACAAGCCTCCTCGTAAGGGCGAGTCCGATTCCTGTGCCCCCAAGCGCCTCGTCACGCATTCTGTCCGCTTGGAAGAACTCCGAAAAGATGCTATCCTGCAGGGCCTCTGGCACACCAATGCCCGTATCTGTGACGCTAATTCTGACCTTGCTCTGTTCTGTGAAGCCCGCATGGACTCGGATATGACCTTTTTCGGGTGTATACTTAATGGCATTGGAAAGCAGATTGTACATAATCTGCTTGCATTTGCGTAGGTCTCCGGCGAGTAGTAGAACGTCAGGCTCGACCTTTGTTTCTACAACGATATTTTTCTTTCGTGACAGCGTACCCATCATGGAAACCGAGCCATCCAACAGGTCTACGGGAGGAAATTGGCTGGATTCTATGGTCATGGCCCCCGCATCGATTTTGGCGATGTCGAGAAGATCATTGATCAAATCCAGTAAATGTTTGCCGCTATCGTCGATCTGTTGCACATACGAGCTCTGCTTTTCGTTGAGCTCACCGTAGAACTGGCCTTTGAGCAGATCGCTGAAGCCTAGTATCGCATTCAGAGGCGTGCGCAACTCGTGACTCATCGATGATAGAAACCGGTTTTTGTGGAGCCCCGCTTCCGAGAGACTGAGGTTGGCGTCCTTAAGCTCCTGCAGCGAACGATTGAGCTCCTGCGTGCGTATCTGTACCATATCTTCTAGGTTGTTTCGTTCATCGATCAGTGCCTGCTGGGCTTTCTTTCTTTCTGTGATATCCTGTTTGATCGCTACGTAACGAACTATTTCTCCGTCACTGCCTTTTACGGGCGTGATGGTCATCTCCTCCGGGTACAAGGAACCATCCTTCCGGCGGTTAATCAGCTCGCCGTGCCAAACACTTCCTCTAGATATTGTCTGCCAGAGAGCCCCATAAAACCCGTCCTCCTGTATATCCGATTTCAAGATGTTTGTGGAGCGCCCTAGAAGTTCGGAATCCGTATATCCTGTTAATTCGGAAATTGATCGATTGCTCCAAATGATCATGCCCCGCGGGTCTGTGATAACGATTCCGTTCGCAGCGGCATCCAGTGCAGCAGTCTGAATGCGTAGCCAATCGCCGGCAAGCCTTTCATCATGAATGTCATGCACCGAGCCGGACATGCGCATTGGATTGCCCTTGGTGTCCCAGACGGCTTGTCCGCGACC
>JABIQT010000544.1 GCA_018667995.1 Candidatus Latescibacterota bacterium | reverse complement strand
TAACCCACCTTCCTGTGGCGGCTCTGTTTCCCTTTCTCGTCGTAGTGATGCTCCTGAATCCGGCGCTGAAAATTCTCAATCCCCGCTACGCACTTAGCCGCCATGAACTGATCGTCGTATTCTTCCTTGTGCTCACTGCATCCGCAATTCCCGCGTGGGTCTTCAGCTCCTATTGGCTCTCAACAATCAGCGGGCCGAATTACTATGCGAATCCTGAAAATCAGTGGGTCGCGACATTTTTTGAGTATTTGCCCGGGTGGCTCATCATTGCCGATGACGCCAATGCGGTGAAGTGGTTCTACGAGAGCATACCTCGGGACGAGACACTGAGCAGCCGGGCCATCATGGCGTGGGCAATACCCTTGTTCTGGTGGATGAGTTTCTATTTCGCCATCTTCGTAATCGGTGTTTCCTCCATGGTCATGTTGCGCAAGCAGTGGGTAGAGCACGAACGGCTCACATTTCCTCTCGCTCAGATTCCGCTACTTATTGTGGAGGGTACAGAAGGATCCAGCCTGCTGCCCACGATCGCCCGCTCCCGCTTATTCTGGTATGGTTTTGGATTCACGCTTGCCCTCCATCTCTGGAATATCGTGGGATACTTTGGTTTTCTTCCACCGATTCCGATTGGTATGGATTCCGCAGGGTTGGGCGTGGGAACGTTTACATTGGCCAAGTCATTCCCTGCGATTCCTCTGAAATTCAGTTTTCTGGCGGCCAGCGTCGCCTATTTCACCAATTTGAATGTGCTATCCAGTATGTGGATTTTCTACCTGATCATGGTTGTTCAGCAAGGACTAATGACTAGAATAGGGGTGCCGAATGTCGGTGCTGTAGTCAAGTCGCAGCATGCAGGGGGGTTCCTTATTTTTGTACTATTTTCCCTCTGGGCTGCCCGGCGTCACCTGCGAGATGTATTCATGAAGGCTTTTGGCAAAGCCCCACATGTGGACGACAGCAGCGAGTTCTTCTCCTATCGTAAGGCGGTATTCGGCGTGATCTTTAGCTTGGTCTACATAGGATTCTGGCTCCATGCCACCGGAATGTCCTGGGGTATCATCGCCTTCATGATGGGATCACTCCTGTTAATGTTCATCGGGGTTACGCGAATAGTCGCTGAGACAGGCCTGGTCTTTCTGGATCTGCCCTATGAAGCGCACGACCTGACGGTACAGGTAATTGGCAGTGGATCCATGTCGCCACAGGATATCACTACGGTTTCCCTCGGCGAGGCCTTTGCGAGAAACTGGCGCACCCTTGGTATGTGCGCAATGGCCCACATCGCCAAAGTGGATGACGAGGTCGGTGGCACAGGTAAGGGGACCTTTGGAGCCATCTCCTTTGCCCTCGGACTGGCCTTGATTACCGCTGTAGGTTTCACGCTTTATCTCGGCTATGAGATATCGGGCGCCTCTAATTTCATTGAGCCGGCCTTCAAGGCTGGAGCTACGCGTCCCTTCAACAATGTAGTGAAATTCATAAACAATCGGCAGGCACTTACGGGTACGGAACTCGGTTTCCTAGGGATCGGTAGTGTTGTGTCCACATTCCTGATGTTGGCACACCATCGATTGGCCTGGTGGGGCCTGCATCCCATTGGCTTCGCCGTGGTAAAATCTCCCTTTATGAACAGCTCTATAATGGCAATATTCACGGTTTGGGTGATCAAATCCATTCTGTTGCGTATCGGGGGTATCGAACTTTTTCGCAAAACTATTCCCATCGTGATGGGGGTACTCGTGGCATTCGTGTTGTCCGTATTTCTGTCCTATGCCGTTGACCTCGTCTGGTTTCCTCAAAGCGGGCATATTCTGCAGACAGAATAGTGTAGACTTCTGTTCTAAGATGGATAATGGACCGAATCTCCGCTTTGCGGTCTAACCCAAGCTTGTGGACCGTCGGATCAGTTACCGTAGACCAGCAACCCAGATAGAACAGAAGGATTTCCCTTCCGCAACACGGTGTGTCCCTATTTCTCTTATACCTTAAACCATACTCCGAGGAAACCCATGTCTACCAATGCCTTTGAAGTCCGTTCCGTGGAGCGTATTCCACTACGTGTGCCGTTCCATTCGAGGTGTGCCGAGGTGATGGAGGTTCGTGTACCGTTCTGGTCGCTGATCGACCTCTACAAAATCACGACCGAATCGGGCGTGGAAGGTTATGGCGAAATTCTCACGCGGGACACCTGGTTTCGCCAGTCGGATCCCACGATAGATCGCGTCATAGGTAAGAACCTGTTTGACCTACTCTGGGACGATAGTCTCGGCGCTGGAATTCAGATTGCTTTGTTTGACGCCGCTGGTAAGGTGCTGGGCGTTCCCTGTCACCGATTATTGGGAGCTTTTCACAGAGACGAATGTCCGGTGTCATGGTGGACTCAGGAAGCCACTCCCGAGCTATGGGCACAAGAGGCCCGGGCGGCGGAATCTTCCGGATATACCACCATGAAGGCCAAGGCCCGACCGTGGTTCGACCTTGAAGAACAACTGTCGGCAATGAAGAAGGTGACTTCGGATAGATTCAAGGTAGATCTGGATTTCAATCAGTTACTGCTCGGAGTAGACCAGGCCACGCAGCTGATCGCGAAGCTTGAGGCGGAACACCGGATGCTCGCCATTGTAGAGTCACCGATTCCCCAGGGCGATATCCCGGGTAATGTGCTGCTGCGGCAGAAGATCCGAACGCCCATCGCCATGCATTTTGGAAATCCGCCTTTTATGACGGCTGCTCGCGAGGGCGTGTGTGACGGTTTTGTGATTGGTGGGGGTGCTTCCAGGGTGCTAAGGGACGGAACGCTTGCAGGGGAAGCCAATATGCCCTTCTGGCTCCAGATTGTAGGAACAGGGATCACAACCATGTTCTCGGTTCATCTTGGTGCGGTGCTCTCCCATGCCAGGTGGCCGGCGATTCCGTGCGTGAATATCTATGCGCATCCTCTCACGAAGGATTTTAAGGTCGAAGGCGGCCACATCAAGGTACCCGAAGCCCCCGGTCTGGGTGTCGAGCTCGACTGGAATGTCATTGAAGACTATCGGGTGGCATTGGATCACAGGTGGGAGCGACGCCGGCAGATTCACACGATTCGTTGGCCGGACGGGCGAGCATATCATTACCAAGATGCCGCATATCGTCAGGAGTTTCTTGCGGGTAAGCGCGTCGGATTTGTGCCGGGGATCTCACTGGAACATCGCCTGGATGATGGGTCGGAGGAGTTTGAGAGCGAGTACACGACGCTATTCAAGCGTTAGAAATCGCTAAGTGTCGCGGTAACGAGGATAGGGCATTGGCAGTCGTAAAGGGATTTCTAATTGCTATAATAGGTTCAATCCCGTTCTGCAATCAAGCGCCGGATTTCATTAATCTGCGAGATCCCCGGAGATGTTCATCAAACAGTGTACCCGCACGTTTGTGAGAAGCTGTTCGTTGTCGAATGGTTTTGCAATATAATCGACGGCTCCCTGCTCCATG
>JABIQT010000784.1 GCA_018667995.1 Candidatus Latescibacterota bacterium | reverse complement strand
GTTGCGTGGGATTTACCGGTGGAGCTCCAAAAGGATTCGTCCTCCGGATCCCAGGTGGATATGCGCTGTCCAGTCCTTGCTTCAGGGGTCGCTTTGACCGTTGATTCTGAATCGGTTGACATTTTACCGTTCTCCAGCGATTGGAGCCACCCCAGCCTGGAGGTCTCCCTCTAGATCATGGAGTAGCTTGGGGGATTCCTGCCGGATCAATTTGCGGGCAACCATGTATAGCCAGATCATGCAGATAACAGACACCCAGAAGAAGAATATCCAGGTAGTCGTCCAGATCCCCGTCGACTTCAGGAGATAGCCGAATATCACCGGGCAAACGAAGCCTCCAAGTCCTCCAACGACACCAACGATTCCCCCAACGACACCAACGTCATTAGGAAAATACTCGGGGATGTATTTGTAGACTGCCGCTTTTCCAATGCCCATCATGATACCCACTACGAATACGAGAAGAGTGAAGATCCAAACATTAGCTTGAAAGAAGATATGCGTGACGCCTCGCACCAGGAGTTGCTTCTTGGCCACAGTGTCACCCACTTGAACGGCCGGCTCCTGCCAGAAGGTACTCTGAGGGAGCACAAGTGCACCGGATTCGACGTCCTCAATGGAGCGATACGTGCCTATGGTGTTCTTATTCTTGTAGGCGTAAGCATTATCGCCAATCCGAACTTCGTTATCGGTGACTTCCGTTACCGTACCACCCCGGAGAGCCATCACACCAGCACCTGGAGACTGTATTTCCATTCTAGGAATGCACAGAAAAAAGCAGGCCAACACGCAAGTTCCCAGCACCCAGTACATGACGGGTCTCGCTCCAAACTTGTCCGATAGCCATCCGCCTGCCGCACGTATCACGCCAGACGGCAGGCTGAATATCGAGGTCATCATGCCTGCCATGGCTACGGTCATGCCATATACGTTCACATAGTATGGGATCAACCACTGTGCCAGTGCCACGAAACCACCGAAGACAAAGAAGTAATAAAGACCAAACCGCCAGACCCTTAACAGCTTCAGTGGTGCCAAGCGTTCGCTCATAGATTTAGTGTGTCCGCCTTCAACGCGTTTGAAATGCGTCAGAGCATAGAACAGCACCGCCATGACCAGTAAGCATGCCGAGTACATCTGGGGCAGCATCCTCCAGCCATCCAGATTCGTGGCGTCGTCGGTGAAGTACATAAGGAGGGCTGGCGCGAACATGGCAGTCAACGCAGCCCCCGCGTTGCCGGCGCCGAAGATACCGAGGGCCGTGCCCTGGCGTTCTTTTGAATACCAGACGGAAGTGTAAGCGATTCCAACAGCAAAGGATGCACCGCTGATGCCGAAACCCAAGCTAGCCAACATGAAGCCGTTGAAAGAATCCACAAGGCTCATAGTGAACGTGGCGGCAGAGGCAATTAACATCAGAATTGTATAGACGATTCTTCCGCCATATTTGTCCGTCAAGATCCCCACAGGCAGGCGAACAAGGGAACCGGTAAGAACAGGAATTCCGATCAGCCAGCCCATGTCCGCTTTGTCCCAAGCATACACCCCGTTGTCCACCAGGAAGGTGATCAGAACACCATTCATCATCCAAACCGCGAAGCAGACGGTAAAGGCGAAAGTGTTCATTACCAGGACCATAGTAGCTTTTTTGCTGTCATCCATGATACTGCACCCCTTCTAGTGTTTTGGCGTTTCGAATTCGGTTGTACGGATGCGTTTCCGGTCGTAGTACCACCGAACCATCTGAGGTTTGCGCCACAGGTATGGATTTGGTACTACCAGCACATGAACGAGACGGGTAAATGGGAAAAGGAATATCACCGCGAAGGCGCCCAGAATATGCATCTTCACCATATAGGGTAGAGGCGTTACAAAGGAGATGTCCGGACTGAGGGTAACGATAGACCACAGGTAAGGTGACATGGAGGTAGCAAACCAGTAGCTTCCCCAACTGTGGAATACGGCTGTGTAAATTCCTGTTCCAACCTGAAATATTAGAACCGAGAGGACAATCCAATCCGCTATGGTTGTCACCATCTGCGCCTTCACGCTGGTCAGTCTGCGAAGAACGATATTCACGAGACCGACCATGGTAAACACACCACCAATAAGTCCGGTAATTTCAAGGACGTACAGGCGAAGAGGGCTGCTGTTCCAAACCAGAAGCTGACCTGGTATCAAGAATCCGATCAGGTGGCCTCCCAAAATGATCAGGATCCCGTAGTGGAACGGTACCAGAGCCCAGAAATGAACCTTATTCTCAAGAAACTGAGACGAGAGACTCGTGTAAGTGAATCCGTGACCGATGTACCGCTGTATGGAGACGAGAAAGAACACAACCAGCGTGACATATGGTAGTACAGCGTACAGGAATAAGTTAAGATAGTCGAATAATGCGACGTTGTTCATGGCGGACTCCGTGGACCAAGAGTGTGTTATTGCGGTTACCGGACTTTGCCGTTCCCGTCCATCATGTCTTCAAGATTATTGTACTGTAACGAATCATTGAGCATCGGCAGTTCGATGAGGCGGGAATCCGTATTCTCCTCCTCCCGCTTTGCCGGACCATAAGCCAGTTCCAGCGTGCCCTTCAAGAATAGGATTACCGAAGCATATGGGTTGTCTTCCTCCAATCCGTCCAGGATCTTTTCAATGGCAGGCTGGAGGAAGTCCTGTGAAAATGCGAACTCATCCGGAGTTTCGAGTCTGGCGAGCAGGAGCAGGCAATGACTGATATGGTCCGGCAGTTCTGTGGACTCAGGAATACCTTCTTCTTCCAGCGCATTACGCATATTGACCATGAATTCCCCACGCTGATAGTCCTCGCCAAATTTGTGCCAACCAATTTCCAGGCAGCAGGTGGGGTTCATGTCAAACGTTCTGGTAAACAGTTCTTCAATCTCTTCCTGTCGCGATTCGACCACGTAGTCGCTAAACGGTGCAATTACTGATTTTTGCGAAGCGCTTGTCGACAAGCTATGGTCGTATATTTGTCTTGCCTGCTCCGCTATCTTGGCGGTCGGATACGAAAGAACGGAGGCAAGGATTTCGTATAATTCTCGGGATGTCATATCTATTCCTTAGTATTCAGAAGACTTGCACAGGTCAGTTCATTCTGCTGCTGTCTAAGCCCCTCGTTTAGGCTCTTCACGCAATCCAAACCCGACAGACTGCTTATGTTCCAAGGGATCACGGGTCATCTGAATGGCCTCTTCGCGATGGGCGGGTGGAATCACGAACCTGTCCTCAAAGGTACAGAGAGAAGTCAGATCGTAGATCGCATCAGCCTGCTCGGGCGTGCAGTCGGCTTCCGTGAGTAGCTTCAGAGCCGCGTCCATCTCGATATCTCCAACCGTCAGTGCACGTCGGTAGTGACGAATGGCCATCTCTTTTCTGAGCGCATAACGGACGTGATTCTCATTACCGGCAGACAGCAGGTTCGCCAGGAACTTCATGGGTATTCGGGCTTTGTCGAAATCAGGGAAGATGCCCTCTGCGAGAGTCTTAACCGTCTCACCATCGAAACTGGACATCACGGGAAGCATCGGGGGCACATAGAATAACATGGGCATCGTGCGATATTCTGCATGCGGAGGAAGTGCGATCCCCCACTCCTTGACGTACTTATAGACCGGAGATTTCTGAGCGGACTTGATGACGCTATCATGAATACCGTTGGCTCTAGCTGCTTCTATGATCTTCGGATCAAAGGGATCCTTGATCATATCACGCTGTGCGTCTACCAATTCGTTCTCGGGTTTTGATGCCATTTCGTCGATCATATCGGCATCATAAAGCAGCACACCCAAATAGCGAATACGGCCCACGCAAGAGTGAAAACATGCCGGTGCCTGTCCCGATTCAAGTCGAGGGAAGCAGAGGATACATTTTTCAGATTTACCGGTCTGCCAGTTGTAGTAGGTCTTCTTGTAGGGACACGCGGCAATGCAGGAACGCCATCCACGACACCTGTTCTGATCAATCAACACAATGCCGTCTTCGCCACGCTTGTAGAGTGCGCCAGAGGGACAAGATGCAACGCAGGCTGGGTTGAGGCAGTGGTTACAGATTCTCGGAAAATAGAAGAATACCAACCGTTCAATAGCGGACAGCTGTTGCTTCTGCTCCTCACTCAATCCCTCGAGGTTTGGATCGTTCTGGGCATACACTTCCGAACCACCCAGATCGTCATCCCAATTCGGTCCTGCTTCCACCTGAATAAACTCGCCCGTGACCATGGATATTGGCCTGGCGGTAGGCTGATCAGTTCCTTCGGGAGCGTTGAACAGATCCTCATACTTATAGGTCCAGGGCTCGTAATAGTCATCCATGGTGGGCTGGTGAGGATTATGGAAAATATTGGCGATAATCTTGCCTTTTCCGGTGGACTTCAGTTTCAAACCACCACCGTCGTGCTTCCAGCCTCCCTGATATTTATCCTGGTTCTCCCACTGGGTCGGATACCCGGTTCCTGGCTTTGTCTCCACGTTGTTCCACCACATGTATTCGGTGCCCTTCCGATCCGTCCATATGTTCTTGCAGGCGATACTGCAAGTATGGCAACCGATACACTTGTCCAGGTGAAAGACCATCGAAATCTGCGATCTAATGTCCATGGGAGAACCCTCTCTATCTTTTGTATCTCAATGTCCCAAGTCATCGTACAGGGATCTGAGTTATGGGTGATTTACCAGTTCAGTTCCGGAAGCTTACGTACGAGAATGTGCGTGTCTCGATTGCAGCCAATCGGACCCCAGTAGTTGAAGTGGTAGGTAAACTGACCATAACCGCCCACAAGGAAATTGGGTTTCAGACGCGTCCGAGTCAGACTGTTGTGACCGCCAGCTCTACGATTTCCTCTTAACGGTGACTTCGGAACGGAATAGGTGCGTTCCGGCGAGTGATACTGAATGCATATGCCCCGTGGGATACGAGCACTCACACACGCCCTCGTCACGACTACACCATTATCGTTGTAAACCTCAACCCAGTCATTATCCTGGATTTCGAGCTCTGCGGCATCGTGATGGTTCATCCAGAATGGCTCCACACCCCGAGACAAAGTGGTCATACGGTGATTGTCACCGTAGGTCGAATGGATATGCCACTTTCCATGGGGCGTCAAATAATTGAGCATCATGGATTTCGACTCCTCTTTGGTGAAGTGAATGTCCGCATACTCTGCCGGAGTCGGCTTAGGCTTGTACGTGGGGACATGCTCTCCAAATTG
>JABIQT010000288.1 GCA_018667995.1 Candidatus Latescibacterota bacterium | reverse complement strand
CGCAACATGGTATGGAGGTGGTGTGCGTCAGAATCGGGAACTTCATCGCGGAGCGTGATCTCCCAGAGCACCCTCACCACTTGAGCCACGGTGATATGGTACAGGTGTTTGAAAAAGCCGTTACTCATTCCGGTATTTCATTTGAGATCGTCTTCGGCGTATCAGACAGTAGCTGGCCATTGTACGATCTCGATCACGGAAGACAAACGATCGGATTCTATCCCAAGGATAGATCGGATGTCGAGCCACAAGGGTAAACCCCGAGACAACTGAACGTCAAGTATTGCCGTCTAGCTGTACCGTAACGGCTATACGAGTCCCTTCCCCCACGACAGAAGCGATATCGACGCAGCCCCCCAGGTACGAAACCCGTTCCCGGATGCTGAACAACCCAAATCCGCCGTTTGTATAGGGACCGGCATCAAGACTCAAGGTATCAAACCCTTTGCCGTCATCTTCTACAATTACCTCCAGCGCGGTTTCAGTGTGCCCAACCACCACCGAGACGTTTGTCGCATGGGCATGGACACATGCGTTCACGAGAAGTTCCCGAACCGTCTGATACATCAGGACCATAAGTTGTTCGTCCAAAGTATCCCTGTTGTGGTTGTGCTCGTATGCGATGCTGATGCCGTACTGACGGCGCAACTGCAAGGTCAACCATCCGATGGCCGCCTCAAGCCCTGATGAGTACAGAATAGGGGGACTGAGTGAGAATAGAATGGACTCTGTCTCTCTATGGGTCTTCCTAATAGACTCCTGGACGTGCCGCACCAAATCCCCAGACTCATGCCCCGATCCCGAGAGAGCCGATAGTGAATCCGTAATGTAGTTATATGAGCGATCCATTTTCTCGATAATCTCCGTCGCTGCGGCCCGGCGATCTCTTTCCTCATCCAGCGATACCTGAGCGACGAAAGCCCTGAGTCGCATCTGTTGCACGCGTAGAGCACCCTCCCTACGCTGGATTTCGTCCATCTTATCGTTGAGGTTCAGATTGACATCCCGGAATTTTCCGGCCACGGCACCGATGAAAAGCAGCATCAGGTAATATGTGCCCCCATCAAATCTTAGCAAACTTCCCCACTCAAGCTCTCCGAAAATGATCCGTGGCAGCAAGTGGATGGGCAAGATCAGGGCGGCTGCCGTAAGGCCAACTTTGAATCCGTAGAACCACCCGGCAGCAAGAACGGGAATGACGGCATAAGCCAACACCATGTCGTCCTTTAAATAGAGCATACAAGCTGCGGAATAGAAAATGGAAATGGCAAGCAGCACATACATTCGTAATCTGCACGAGTGCCTGATCCTCAGATAGTACAATCTTCCGGCAGATAGCACGCCCTCCACGCCAAATAGATAACGATATATGCCGTGTAAGTCCTGACTCAAAGACATGGCCGAAAGCAACGCCCTCAAAAGTGGGGTGCCTCTAATTGCAGCCCACCGGTCGTGTCGATTGATTCCAAGTCTGTCCGTCGTATCCATGGGCAACATGCCAATCTGTTAAGGTCCATACGGACCAACGAGAGAAACCCGTCACGACATAGGCACGATGCAAGATGCATGCCACCGTTGCGATATATGGAATAGGACAACCTGTTACATGCGACCTGAATCGCCTGTATTGGGGAGTATGAGGCAAAAAGAAGAGTTTATTCGGGAGGTGGGATTCGGAGCAATAACCGCAAGCTGACACGGCCACAGTGCCAATCATGTCATGGCAACAGTGACATTCGTGTCACTATATGGTGGTGAAGCCGCCATCTACCATCATGGTTGTCCCGGTCACGTATTCCGAGGCGTCCGAGGCGAGGAAAACCGCGGCGCCCTTGATATCTTCACTATTCAACATACGTCCGAGCGGAACACGCTTCTCATAATTCCGTACAAATGGCTCGGGTTGGTCATTGAAATATCCCCCTGGGCAGATACAGTTGGCACGCACACCATCCGATCCATAGTAGTTGGCCAGATATCGAGTAAAGTTGATCATTCCCGCCTTGACGAAATTATAGTCGGGCGGTTGCTTCATGTCCGTTCCCTCATAGAGCGACGGATCATTTCCTACCACACCATAGATACTTGATATATTGAGAATTGACGACGTGGGATGTGACGAGAGCGATGGCAAGAACGCCTTACACATCGCAAACAGACCGACCATATTTCCCTGGGCACTCTGAGACCAATACTCGGGGGTCTGGTCGTTGAAATCTCCACCGCGGCCTGTCACTGCATTATTGACTAAAATATGGATCTGACCGAAATCGCGAACGATCTGGTCTCTGAATGAGCTGATAGATTCGGAATCTGCGATATCCAGTGTAAGACCGACCACCTCAAATCCTCTATCACACATATTGCGGGCATATTCCTCGTTACGATCACGGGAACGAGAGGCGGTTATTACTGTTGCGCCGGCCTCTGCCAGAGCCTCAGAAATACTACTGCCGAAGAGCGGGCCCGCACCACCCGTGACAACAGCTGTCTTGCCTGCCAGAGAAAAGCTGTCCAGAACACCCATAGTAAATCCTCAGAATAAATATGTGTAAGAATGAGCTGCTGATGCTATCTCAGCGGAGGGAAAGAGCTATTTAACATGATCCAAATACCAGGCTACAGTCTGTTCTATCCCCTGTTGCATCTTGAATTTCGGTTCAAAGTTCAGGGCTGACAGCCGCTCAATGTCAGCACACCAGTTCAATGGGTCTCCTGATCGCCCCGCGCCACTAAAAGAGATAACCGGATCCACACCGAGCACATCTGCGATTAGCCTGGCAACCTGTAGCGTTGTGTGCGTCCGACCAGTAGCGATGTTGTAGGCTTCTCCCTGTAGTAGTCCCTGCGCCATGACGCGTATTACCGCTCTTGCCACATCCTTCACAAAAATGAAGTCCCGGGATTCCGTGCCATTTCCAAACATCTCAAGACTGTCTGGATTTGCCGTAAGCTTTCTGATAAGATCGTATACCAGGAGGTTGCGCTGGCCGGGTCCATATATGGAGAAGGGACGCAGCGAGGCGACCTGAAGCCCATAGAGCTGGCTGTACACCGAACAATAGCGTTCCACAGCCAATTTGGCCACGCCGTAGGGCGAGATTGGTACCGTAGGGTCGGATTCAGACATGGGAAGATGAACCGGGTTACCATATACCGCTGCGGAGGAGGTAAAAATGAACCTGGTATCAGGACAGACGGTCCGCAGAAGCTCGAGCAACCGAACTGAAGAATGGGCAATTTCTTCGAAATTCACATACGGGTTTTTCACCGATTCCGGTACGGATGCCGGACCGGCAAAGTGGAGCATAAAATCAAAGCTTCGCTCACCTAAGAAATCCACAAACTCAGCACTGCCGATGTCCAGAGCCAGAGTCTCCACGGCCGTGTCGTCAGATCCGGACCTATCGATCACAACTACCTCTGCTCCCGCGACCAATAGTACATCAACCACATGGCTCCCTATGAAGCCGGATCCACCAAGAACTAAGACCTTTTTATTCTTCATATCCATAGTATCAATCTGCTTTGCTTGCTGGGCAGAGTGGCCTCGTCTGCCCGTATCGATGAGTCTGCGCTGTCCTTAGGAGTAGCCCAATCACGCTTCAACAGCCAACCCCGATGAGAAATCAGCCTTTCCAGATTCCCCATGCCAGCAGAGCCCAACCGGAAAGGAACAGGACACCGCCAATCGGCGTGATTGCTCCAAGCCACCGTATGCCGCTGATGCTCAAAATGTAGAGGCTCCCCGAGAACACGATAGTGCCTGACAGAAAACACCATCCAGACCAGGAAAAATCACTGGACGGCCACCGGCCTATGGCCCACGCGACTGCGAACAGAGCCAGCGCATGGTACATTTGATATCGAACCGATACCTCAAATGTCGCCAATAGATCCGGCGATAAGCGATCCTTGAGTGCAT
>JABIQT010000247.1 GCA_018667995.1 Candidatus Latescibacterota bacterium | reverse complement strand
GGAAGTTTTATACACTCGAGGTGTCCGGTGCGGACGTTTCCTGCGACTGCCCGGGTTTTGAATACCGCGGAGCATGTCAGCATTCGCGCGATCTGAAGGACGCTCTGGTTGCGGGAGGCGACCTGCCTGATGGATTTGAGATTGTGGAATAGCAACTGAATTCAGGAGCATCTATGACACGCTTCAGTTACATTATGATCGACCAACTTCCAGTCCGAGAAACCGAATTATCGGAACTCTTCACATATGTGAAGGAATGCGGCTATGAGGGCGTTGAACTGAACCTCACCCCCGATGTACTCGCCAACCTGGACAACATTGACGTGGCTGCCCGCGCCGTGGGGCTTGTCATTCCATCTTTTCTGACAGGCGCAGCCTATTCGGACGGGCTCTGTCTGAGTTCACCTGACCCGGATATCCGAAGACGAACCGTGGAACTTTTGGCCGGATACGTGAAGATAGCCCGGCGTTTCGACGCGATCCTTGTTTTCGGATTGCTCCAGGGCCTGCTTTCAGATGAGTCCCATGTTGCCCTGGCCAATGAGAGGATCGTCTCGGGGCTCCGCCAGGTCGGAGGGGTTGCCCATGACAACGGCGTGGATATCGTTGTGGAACCGGTAAATCATCTCCAGGTAGGATTCAATAATTCAGTGGCGGAAGTCAGAGAACTCATAGATAATATCGGTTCACCTGCTCTGCGTCCCATGGTAGACACGATTCACATGAACATAGAAGATCGATCCGTTACCCAGCCGATTCTGGACTGCGGCTCCACATTGCGGCATGTGCATCTTTGCGAGAGCAATGGCGCTATGCTGGGAAGCGGTCACATCGATTTCGGTTCCGTGCTCAACGCATTGGATCAGGTCGGCTACGAGGATTTCGCATCTGTTAAGATCTACCGCAAGGTGGATCTGCGCGACGGCATCAAGGGTGGTCTTGCCCATTTGAAGGATTGCAGGTAATGATTTGAGCGATCCGCGGCCCGGAGTCTATTTCCCATGACAAACCCATTCACCGTCACGGTGATCCCCGAAACTGGCCACGCTGTACTCCGAACTGATGGCTATATCAACAATCTTGGAGGGGAGCGATTGGCTGAGGAGTGCAAACGTCTGATCGACGGCGGCACGATTCATCTGATTCTGAATTTCGAACATTCCACCGTTGTCAACAGCGTTGGAATCTCCATTCTCATCGAGGTGATCGAGCGAATCGAAGAGGTGTCCGGCACGCTTGCGTTCTGCATGCTTACGCCGACCATAGCAAAGACCTTTCGAATCATGCGCCTCATGGACGCGACTACCATATTTGGCACAGAGCCCGAAGCCATTGCCGCCTTGGCGACTTGATCTCCGCCCGTCTCCTGTAGTATCATCCTACCACGAATCCCGCATTCACCCAGTTTGCCAGGTCTTCCCGGTTTCCATTCCCACCATCGATGGTCACCAGACGAATTTGCCGGCTACCGCTCGGTAGAGATACATCGAATCGCCACGGTTGTTCCTGAATCCTCATCACCGGGCTTCCGGCGACAATTAGGCCATCGATCACAATGCGAAAGACCACACTCGGGTACATGGCGAGGTTTGATCCTAGTTCCTGGTCCACAATAGATTCGTCTACCCCAATTCACCTGGCACCGGCCGGCATTCTCGGTACCGCACGGGCAGCCACCGCCATCGGCGGGTTTTGGGAACTGAGGGTCAGGAAGGTCGGGTACGTGACTTCTTTCTGCTGCCAGTGGTGTCTCGTATTGAATTGTTCCGACGTAGTTGTTGGCTACGTCTGTTGGACACAGGAATATCTGGATTCCCAGAGATCGGGCTGTTTCCAGGCACTTGTTTATTCGGGGCACGAGGCAGGCTACGCGCTGGGAGGAGGTCTTGCACCAGTGGTAGTTCCATAGGTCTACGAGGACGATAGCCAGGTTTTCAGGTTGTGTTTCGAGTGTTTTCGAGGCTGGGCTTGATGTTTCACGGTCGCGGGATTTGAGGGAGAGTTTGAGAGTGGTTTGTGAGGTGTGGGTGAGGGGCCTCTGGATTTTCTGGGAGATTGGTTTATTGGTGATGGCTATATTGGGGTTTAGGTGCCACTAATCTGGTTTGGCGTGGCTCAATCTTGGTAGGGATAGCTACTTTCTTTAGAAGAAAGTAGCGCAAAGAATCGCACTGTTTACAAGGCGTTGATGGAGTGGTGGCTGGGGGTACGAGGTGATCTTTGGGGC